>JARFQX010000501.1 GCA_029287555.1 Rubripirellula sp.
GTATGACCAGCGAGAGAAATTCAAGGAGGAAATCCTGAAGGTTATCGGAACCGACTTGAATGGTTACCGACTCGACGACGCGGCGATTGACTACCTCGAGCAAACATCGCTGGAAATGCTCAGCCCGAACAACATCCTGGACGCCGAGGGGATCAAAAATATCACCGAATTGACGGCGACGGAAAAGGTAAAGGAAAACCAGTTCACTCGGGACAAAGAAAAGACGCTGAAGAAGCAGGATGTCGAAGCGGAAGAGACGATTCTGGCTTTGGAGCGGCAACGTGTCGAAGCGGTCGAGAAGCAGAAACGCGAGATTGCGGAAATCTCGGCCCGTGAGTCGGCTGCAGCCGCCAAAGTCGAAGAAGAACAGCGACTGGAATCCGAGCGAGCTCGGATCGCCACCGAGGAAGAGATTGGCATCGCCGAGGAGAATAAGGCCCGCCAAGTGCTGGTCGCCCAGCGCAACAAGGAAAAGACCGATGCGGTCGAGTTGGAACGGGTCAATCGAGAACGCGATCTGGAGATGACCGAACGACTGCGTCTCGTTGGGGTCGCGGATGTCGAAAAAGAGAAGGCGATCGAGGTCGAGAAGCGAAACATTCAAGAGGTGATTCGCGAACGGGTGGCCGTCGAACGCGCCGTGGTCGAAGAGCAAGAGCGGATCAAGGACACCGAAGAATTCGCAGCGGCCGAGCGACTGAAGAAAGTCCAGGTCGTGGCGGCCGAGACCAAGGCCGAGGAGGAATTGATTCGGCAAACGAAGCTCGCCCAGGCCGAGAAGGAAGCCAGCGAATTGTTGGCTGAGAAGATTCGCATTGAAGCCGAAGCCAAGCGGGATGCGGCCGAAAAAGAAACCGCGGCCACCAAGATGCTCGCCGAAGCCGAATCGGCCAAAGCGGCTGCGACCGGGTTGGCCGAAGCGACCGTGCAGGAGGCCAAAGCCACCAGCTTGGAGAAAGAAGGCAGCGCCGAAGCCTCGGTCCTGCAAAAGAAGGCGATCGCCGAAGCCAAGGGAATCGAAGCCAAAGCAGACGCGATCGAAAAACAGGGCTTGGCCGAAGCCAATGTGGCCCGCGAAAAGTACAGCAGCGAGGCCAATGGTATCACCGAGAAAGCCGAGGCGATGAAGCAGCTCGACAGCGTCGGCAAGGAACACGAAGAGTTCAAGCTGCGATTGGAAAAGGAAAAGCAGGTCGAGATCGCGGCGATCGACGCCCAACGCGGCATTGCGGAAAGTCAGGCCGGTGTCGTGGGAGACGCGCTCAAGGCGGCTCGCATCGATATCGTTGGCGGCGATGGCGAGTTCTTCGACCAGATCACCTCGGCCGTCAAAGGCGGCAAAGCAATCGACCGCTTCGTCTACAACAGCAAAGTTGCAACCGACATCAAGGACACGTTCTTCGATGGCAATGCCGAGTATTTCAAGGATCAGCTGTCTGACTTGATCAAACAGTTCAACCTCGATACCGACGGCGTCAAGGATTTGTCGATCGCCGCGTTGATTGCCAAAATGCTGGGGCTTGCCAGTACCGACGAGATGCGAAGCCAGTTGACCAGTTTGTTGAGCATCGCCGGCACGGCCAACGTTGCGGACCAGAAGGCGGGCCGCCTGCTAGCCCAAGCGTCGTCCGCTCGCAGTAACGGTCGCAACAGCTAACGATTGATCCCAACATGACTGAGCCCCAACAACTCGCGGCCGGAACGTACGAAGTCCTCCGCAATCGCCTCCGCGATGCGGCGTCGGACCTGCGCGATCGACTGGCTCGGCTGAACGAGTCCAGGGCCGAAGTCTTTGGCAATATCGAAACGGTTTTGATTGCAACCGAACGGGTCAACACCGAACACAATTGCGTGCCCCGAGACCTCGTCTCGATCGGCGACCAGTTTCTGTTCGGCTACAACGTCCAGTTCGGATTGAAGACCGACATCGGCCTCTCGGATGTCTTCTCGGCCTACCGCTTTCAAGACCATCAATTCCACGCCGAATCGCTGGATTTGATTCGCGATCCACGATTCGAGAATGACTTCCACGAGCTTTATCGGTTCTACAAAGATACCCGGTTTTCCAGGTTCTTTCGTGACGGGCCGATGTTGCACATGGTGTTTCAGATCGGCAAGACGATCCGTGACATCAAGTCGTTCAAGTGGCGGGTCACACCCGATTCGATCGAATACCTCGACAATCGAAGTGATCACGAGGTCCGCAATCCGCCCCAGCACGAGTTTCGCTGGACCAGGGCCACGCGTGACCAACACCACTACGGCATGCATCCTCACGTCTCGATCGAGGACCGCGTCTTCGTCGAAACGGTTGGCGGCGACCTGACGATCAAAGTCGAAAACAACACCGATTCCGGCGAGGGCATCTACTCGGAACCGGTCGATAATAGCGACCAGAAGCTTGACGACGCTGAAATCTATTACGCCATCGTCGGCAATCTCGTGCTGATGAAGATCCGCCCCTACCAGGAACAGGATTATCGTTACCTGGTCTTCAACGGAAAGATCGAACAAGCGATTAGGATGGATGAAATTGAACACGCCTCCGTCATGCTGCCGAGCGATCAAGGCCTGATCTTTCCAGGCGGCTACTACCTGCAAACCGGCGAGTTCAAGCGGTTCGATCACGGTCTGAGTAACATGCGCTATCAGCGCACCGTGGCCGCACCCAACGGGGAAGACTATCTCTACCTCTTTTACAATCCCGATTCCGGAACCTACGTCCAGCTACGCTACAATCTAATCCGGCAAACGGTCGACACGCCTCTGGTCTGCAACGGCCAGACGTTGTTCGAGGCAGGTGAAATGGTTTGTTTCCGGGCCCAGGACGAACCGCAGAAGCACCACGCCATTCAAATCTGGCAGACGCCTTTTACGTCGCCCAGTTACGCGCCCGAGAGTCAAACCGATTCGTTGCTGTTCAAGATCGGCAACAAGGAAATCGTCCGCGGCATGGCCGAGTGTAGCGAGATCCTGCAGCTGATCGAAAAGGATGACAGCTACTCGGGACTCTACGTCGACCTGGTCAAAAAGGCGTCGGACGTCATCGACAGTTATTTCTGGATCGACAAGCCAGAAACGGAGAAGCTGGCCGAGCCATTGCAGCGGATCCGCGACACGGCCAATGCGGCGGTTGAGGAATTCGAAAAGGTCCTGCGCGTTCGCCGTGACACCGAACAACGGACCAAGGAAGTTCAAAACGCGATCGAAGAGTTGATCAAGACCATCGATCGCAGTCGTTTCGATTCGATCGACGACTTCGTGAATCTGTTGGCAAAACTCCGCGAACAACGCGGCCACGCCCTGGGACTTAGGGAACTTCGGTACGTCGACGAATCGATCGTCGAAGAGATGGAATCGATTACCGCCGAACGGTCCGAGCGGCTGAGCCGACGCTGCGTCGACTTCTTGCTGACACCTGGATCCCTTGACCCGTACACCGAGCGAGTGGAAGCGGCGTCCCAGCGAGTCGAGACCGTCTCCACCGTCGCTGAGGCCAAGAAGCTCGAGGAAGAGATCGACGGCTCGTCCGGTCAACTCGAATTGCTCACCGAGACGGTCAGCAACCTGCGGATTGATGATGCAACCAAACGCACCGAGATCATCGACTCGATCGGCAACGTTTTTGCCGCGCTGAATCGTGTCCGCAGTGCGCTCAAGGCTCGTGTCAGCGAACTGGTCAGCGTGGAGGGCAAGGCGGAATTTGCCTCACAACTGAAGCTCCTCGAACAGACCACATCGGGCTACCTCGATGTCTGCGACTCGCCGCAACGTTGCGACGAGTATCTGACGAAGGTGATGGTCCAGCTGGAGGAACTGGAAGGCCGGTTCGCCGAGTTCGACGATTTCGTGGTGCAACTGGCCCAGCGCCGTGAAGACGTCTACGCCGCGTTTGAGTCGCGGAAAGTAGCCCTCGTTGAAAAACGCAATCGACGGGCTGAATCCTTATCGGCGGCGGCTGATCGAATCCTCAAGGGAATCGACTCGCGGGTCAACAAGATGTCGTCGGGCGACGAAATCGCCGCCTACTTTGCGGGCGACCTGATGGTCGAAAAGGTCCGTGACATCATCAAACAACTCGGCGAGTTGCAGGATGCGGTCCGCGTTGAAGATCTGCAAAGCCGGCTGAAGACGATTCGTGAAGACGCCACGCGACAGCTCAAGGATCGCCAGGATCTTTATGAGGATGGTGGGGACGTGATTCGGCTGGGCTCCCAGCGATTCGCCGTCAACACCCAACCGCTCGACCTGACCACCGTGCTTCGCGACGGCGAGATGTGCCTGCACCTGACGGGGACACAGTTCTTCGAACCGCTTCACGACGAGGAACTTGTCTCCTCACGCGACCTTTGGTCCCAAGAATTGGTCAGCGAAAATGCGGATGTTTACCGCGGCGAGTACTTGGCCGTCGAACTGTTTGAAGAGTTGACGTCGGCCGAGCCAACGCTGGTCGCGGACAAGATCGATGCCGCCTGGGTGCAAACCCAAATGGGAGGTCGCTTCGACGAAGGCTATTCCAAGGGTGTTCATGATGTTGACGCCGCCGCAATCTTGAACGCGCTGCTGCGGATCGATGAGTCGATCGGTTTGCTTCGACATTCCCCCTCGACTCGGGCCGCGGCGCAATTGTGGTTCACCAAACTGCTCGATGCGAAGAATCGGCGTGCGATGACCGAGTGGATTGGCGGATTCGCGAAGCTTGCCCAAGCCTATCCCAACGCCCAACCCGCGGCTCAGTTTCGCAGCCGGCTGTCCGAAATGGCGGCCGCCGACGCGGAGGTCTGGTCGCCGCTATTCAACGCCGATCTCTCCGCCCACCGCATTGCCGATTACCTGTTCGACGAACTCACCCAGCCACCCAGAAAATCCGTGGTCAGCAACCGTGTCGCGCACTTGTTCGCGGAATTCAGCGCGGCGATCCCCGATTCGGATCGTGAGAAGTTGTTGGCCAGTGTGCTCAAG
>JARFQX010000526.1 GCA_029287555.1 Rubripirellula sp.
CCACAGAGGTGAGAAGCGAGTGGCGAGTGGCGAGAGGCAAGAGGTGAGAAGCGAGAAGCGAGAAGCGAGAGGCGAGCGGCGAGAAGACGAGGACTGAGCAGGTTCTCTTTCTCGCGACTCGCCTCTCGCCACTCGCTTCTCAAATCTTCCGAATGAACTCTTCGGCATAGCTGCGGACCTCGCTGCCGTTGAGCACATGAACCATCCTCAACTGCTGAACTTGTTCGTCGCTGAATGAGCCGAGAGGCACGTGGATCAATTGCTTCTTGTGTCGTCGGGCCAATCGCCGCCAGCCGCCACCAGGCGGAAGGGAAGAGACGAGAGCGATCTCCCGTCCACGTGAGTGGAAACAGGCGGCAGCGATCAAACGTTCTTCGAGTGTCTCGGTGTAGTCGAGTCTCGGATCGCTCCAAACATCTGGGATCGCGACCGGTGGAAACAGGAACATCGCACCGCCGTAAATGCTCATCCCGATCCCGGGTCCCACGAGTTCCTCTTGGAAGTTGGTCGCGTACAGCGCTAGCGTCGACTCCTGCTGGTGCTCGGCGAACCACGTCGTTCGCCAGGGATAATCGCGCGGGTCGGCGGGCGAGTCGAACAGCATCACGCAGGCGTCGAGCGTTCCCCGGCTGGGCGGAACCACCTTCACGTAGATCTGTTTTTCGTACCAGTGGCGAAGCGTGTCTCGAATGTCGATCCCATCTTTGACAATTTTCGTGAATTTCTCCGTCCGCGCCAAGTCGTTACCGATGATCGCCTTGGCGCGATCGAACACTCGCGTGCGGAAGTTCTCAATTCGTTCGTCTTCCGGCGGGTAGCTGCACTGTCGATAGGGATTCCACTTGTACTTCCAATGTTCCCGCTCGTCGGCACTAGGTCGCCGTTGCAGCTGTAGTGTGCACCAAGTGATGGGCGGTCCGGGCAAGCGGCTGACCAAAGAGACGATCTCGCCGTCGGGCAACCGAGCCTGGTCAATTCCCAACGTGACTTCTCTCAGGTCGTCGGCAAGACTTGGATCGATCGACGCGTACGGGTAACGATTGGCGAGCTCGGCGACGTGCAAGGCATATTGATCGCCGAGAATCTGCTTCGCCGCGGTCACGATGGTGATCAAGTCCGGTGTCATCCGACGGTGAATCAGGGATAGATTGCGGATGTACTGCAAACACTTCGATAGCAGCAGTGGCGTGACTCGCCGGGCGCGATTTCCCAGTTCCTGGCGATAGGTATCTTTGGCTGCGATCAGCAGTTCTTTGACACCGTCGATCTGGATATCCTCATCCTCTTCGAGCTCCGATCGGGCCCGCTCATAGAGTCCCGTGATGAAGGGGAGTTCGCCGAACAGGAACATCAGCGTGCGGTCCTTGACCGCGTACCTCTCAGGCTCGTCCACCTCGTCATGCTCGGGAAGTTCCATCGCCAGAGGATCACCCGACGAATCAGGAACGCCGGACGAATCCGACGAGTCCTGCGAATCGACTTGGCGTGCGTCGGAGGCGGTGGGTTGCCCATCGAGCCCGCCTCGAGTGAAGTGGTTGTAGGCCTCGCGCACCCAAGGCCAGTGAAGAAGGCTGGTCACAAACAGGATTCGATCGTACCGCTGCTGGAGCTCGAAGAGCCGCCAAGCCATGTGCACCATGCGGCTGCGAGTTTGGGAATCGGGAGGTCGGGTGATGCTCGGCAACACGGCGGCGGCGAACTTCTCCGGTGAGACGTGCCGGACGGCGAAGGGGTCTGGCATCACCGTCGCGTAAGGCCGGAACGAATCAGTCTCAAGATCGATGTAAGCACGGGGGATGTGTTCGCCCATTGCCGCGCGAATCGCCATGATCACGCTTTGACAGGGGTCGATCGGCACGTAGCTGACGGTGACCGGTTCGAGGTCCTCATCGGCTTCCTCCTCATTCTCTTCCCATCCCGACACCGACCAGGGAGAGCTGTCTTCCTCCGTTTCACCCGCTTGTTCAAGACCGAGTCCGTCCCAGAGCTCGTTGGGACGCTGGATGACGATTGATGGGCGGGGCAACTCCACGACTGCCTGTTCCACCTGCTCCCGAAACGATTCCGGGAGCGGAACGGCCACGCAGTCGAACGCTTCCTCGAGCATCCAACGGCGCACCGTCAGGGCAAATTGGCCGCTGCCGTGGATAACCGGCAGCACGGCAATGCGGGGCCCGATTCGGAGCAGCTCGGGAACCTTCGAATGGGCATCGAATCCGGTCATGCTTCCCTACGAGCGGCGTCCGCCGGAAAATGGAGGAGATTGGGGGAAAATTCGCTTTACAACGACAGTCAATTGTGGCTATATTTCCCGCCGTTCGGAACCAACCTTTATTTTCCCGCCGGCGATGGGTCTCATTTCCTCCCACTAGCGGCGAGATTCCGAGCGTACGATTATTTCTCCACGACATTTTATTGCAAACGCAGGCGTCGATTGACGCCTGCGTTTTCTTTTGGTCGCTGGTCGAGAGTCCCGTTCGTCAGTTTTGAAGTTGCGCTTTCGGCTGAGCTGTTGGAAAATCGTAACCCGACGCGTCAGCGAGGCATGAGTCAAGATCAGATTTTCCTCGCTCACGCGTTTTGAAGTTGCGCTATTTCGATGGCTTCGGGCCGAAGGCCCAGCAGTTTACCTAGCCCAGCCC
>JARFQX010000551.1 GCA_029287555.1 Rubripirellula sp.
ACGTAGGCTGGAGTCGTCAGTCCGCAGAGTACAGTCAAGGTGGGGTAGATGTACATCAGGGAAACGAACCGTTCAGACACCCCCTCGGCTTTGGTGACTCCCGGCGCGCGAAACATCAACAAGACGTGCGTTCCCTCCTCCCAGAGGGTCGTCTTTTGCCAGTGATGTTTTTCTCCCAGGTGAAACCCGTGATCGGTGAGGAAGACGACAATGGTGTTGTCCTTGTAGGGGCTTTTCTCGAGGGCATCGAGGACGCGCCCGATCTGCGTATCGACGTAGGTGGTCGTGGCGAGGTAAGCCTGCACGGCCTGTTCAAGTTTTCCAGACTCGATCACCTTGTCGGCGAAGCTACCGATCCCATCGCTTACCGCTTTGGCCAGCGGAGGAAGGTCATCCAGGTCATCCTCCTTGAGCTCGGGAAGGACAATCTGGTCCAGGGGGTACATGTCAAAATACTTTTGCGGGACATACCAGGGCATGTGCGGATTAAAGGAGCCGTACGCCAGGAAGAATGGCTTGTCGTGTTGTTTCTCCAGGACCGCGATGGCCATGTCGGCCCCGCCAGTATCATTCATTTGTTCCTCGGTGAGGTGGATTATTCCCCAATCCTGCTCGCCCCCGCTGAGTTTGGCCAGAGGTGCACCGGGAGGAGCCGGATCGCGCTTGTGGCCAACCTTAACGTCCCAGTTTTCTTTCTGGTCCCAGCCGTGGGTGATCTTGCCGTAGCCGAAGGTTCCGTAGCCGCTCTTCTTGAACAACCCGGCCAGTGACAGCACGGCATCCTGGTTAATTACCTCACTTGTGCTGATGGTCTGCGCGTTGTTGTAGATACCTGATTTCCAGGGGGCTACACCTGAAAAGAACGCGGTGCGAGAAGGTGAACAAACCGGCGCGGCGGTGTAGGCCCGAGTGAAATTGACACCACTGGCAGCCAAACTTCGCAGATTCGGGGCGACGACTTTGCCTGCGTACCGCTCCGCATCCTCGAGCAGCCAACTGTTCAAATCATCGGCGACCAGAAACAGCACGTTCATTGGCTTGTTCGGCTCAGCCGCTTCGCAGGCCGAGTGTGTGAATAGCGAAATGATCGCGCCGGCAAAGATTGATTGTACGAGTGTGAAACGCATCTACCGTCTGCTCCTCTTCTTTCTGTTCTTCTTTGTCGCTGGATCTTCCGCACCGGGCAGTCTGCCAATCGGTCGGCTGTTGGCTTCGAGTTCACGGACCGCCATGTCCATGCGGCGCTTGAGGTCTGCAACGATTTCGGGATGGTCGCTTGAGACGTCTTTCGCTTCACGGGGATCTTGGTGCAGATTAAAAAGCGATCCTGCCGGAGCTGACGGACGCTTTCCCTCGCGTCCACTTTTGCCTCCTGGCTTCACGTCCCGCACGAGCAACTTCCACTTGCCGTAACGAATCACCGAGCCGGGCACGATGAATGATTCATGGATCGGCTTCTCAACCTTCTCGCCCTTCATGTACGGCAGAATGTCGCGCCCGTCGATCACGCGATCGGCCGGCGGCTTAACTCCAGCGACCGCACAGAACGTCGGCAGCAAGTCGATGATACCGGTGATCTGACTGTTCATCGAACCAGGCTCTATCGTGCCCGGCCAGCGCATGATGCAAGGGACTCGAATGCCACCCTCGAAGTCGGTCCATTTGCCGTCACGAAGCGGGCCGGCATCGCCGCCGTTGATCCCGAGCACTGGGCCGTTATCCGACGCGAAGATGAACAACGTGTTCTCAGCAATGCCCTGCTCGCCGAGAACTTTCATCAGCTCACCTACTTGCCAGTCGATTTCGCGAATCACGTCACCGTAGGTGCCTCGCCGCGACGTACCTTTGAAACGCTCATGGGGAATCCACGGCGTGTGCGGTAGCGGCGATGCGTAGTAGAGAAAGAACCGGTGTTCTTTGTTCTGCTTAATGAAGCCAACCGCGGCGTCGAGCAGTTTCGGCGAATGCTGTCCGTCGGTCTTTCGCTTGATCGACTCAATCCGTTCGAGGTTATGATAAATTCCCGTGCCCTGATCGAGATCGATCATGAAACCGTAGAAGAAATCGAATCCGTGCCGAGTCGGGTTAAATGCGTCCCATTCGCCAAGATGCCACTTGCCGACGATCCCCGTGGTGTAGCCGGCTGTTTTCAGAAGCTCGGGCGTCGTGACTTCATCAGAGTGAATTCCGATGCGGTCTTTGTTGTAGATGACTTTGGTGCAACCAGCGCGATGCGCGTGCGAACCCGTCATGAACGCCAGACGCGTTGGCGAACAGCGCTGATGCACGTAGAAGTCCGTGAACTTCATACCCTGCTGGCACAGCCGATCGATGTTCGGCGTTTCAAGCGAATCGGAGCCGTAGCAACCAAGGTCACCGTATCCCTGATCGTCGGTCAGAAAGACAACGATGTTCGGCTTATCAGCAGCTTCGACAAGCCCCGTTGGGAATCCCAGAACAAAGGCGCAAATCACGTGTTTGGAAAGGCCAATATTCATTGTGCGCTCGCAACTCCCGCGGGACGTAGGTTCTTCCTGAGATCTGTCTCGAAGGTTGCGAGCTGTCGTTTCAAACGCTTTGCGATCTCGGGATGCTCATCGATCAGATTCGTCTGCTCACCAATGTCGTCGCTCAGATTGTAGAGCGTCTCGACGTTAATCTTCTTCGGTTTGGTGTCGCTGGCGGCCTTTCGTTCTGATTTCTTCTCTTTCGGTGGCTTCTCGGTGGCGACGCGATACTTCCAGTCGCCGATGCGAATTCCCTGAACGCCTCGACCTCGCAGATAGTAGATTGCCTTATGAGGCGACTTCGCGCCCGGCTTGGCGGCGAGCAGCGGCCAGATGTCTTTTCCGTCGATCACGCGGTCGTCGGGAACGCCGCCGCCCGTGAGCTTGGTCAGCGTCGGCAGCAAGTCCATGCCAGTGATCGGTTCGTCAGATTCGGTTCCGGCGGGAATCGTTCCCGGCCAGCGAGCAACAAACGGAACTCGAACGCCGCCTTCAAGCGTCGAGCCTTTACCGCCTTTCAACGGGCCGGCGCTGCCGCCCTTGCCGGTATTCGGTCCGTTGTCAGACGTGAAGATGACCAGCGTGTTTTTGTCGAGTCCTAATGCCTTCAGAGCACTCAAGATCTCGCCGGTACTCCAGTCGAGTTCCTGAATGGTGTCGCCGTAGATGCCTCGCTTGCTGCTCCCCACAAACTTCTCAGAAGCATGCAGCGGGATATGCGGCATGTTGTGCGCTAGGTACACAAAGAGCGGTTTGTCTTTGTTCTGAGTGATGAAGCGAATTGTCTCGCGAGTGTATCGCTGAGTGAACTGTGTCTGGTCCGCGGGAACTTCGATGACGATGTTGTCTTCGATCAGCGGACATGCAGCAGTCTCTCGCTTAAGTATTCCGTCACACGAGTAGCCTTCACGATAGTTGCAGTCCAACGCATACGACTTGGTGTTGGGGTAGTAGAACTGGCTGTTGGAGGCGGGGGTTCCATACCAATAACCAAATCCGTGGTTCAGCGGCTGAAACATATCCTGGTTGCCGAGATGCCACTTGCCAATGATAGCCGTCGCATATCCCTGATCTTTCAGCAACTCAGGCAGCGTGATCTCATCAGGATTCAATCCGTGATTGTTACGAGGAAACATGACACCACCGATGCCAACGCGAGTCGAATGGCTTCCGGTCATCAGCGCCGCCCGAGTCGGCGAACAGACGGGAGAGACATAGAAGCTGTTAAACTTCGCACCTTCCGTTGCCATGCCGTCGATATGCGGAGTGGCGATGTCTTCCGCGCCGTAGCACGACAGATCACCGTAGCCGAGATCGTCCGCCAGTATGACAACAACATTTGGTTTGCGATCGTTTGCCATCGCTGCACTGACCCCCATGGCCAGAGTAACGAGCAGGCAAATGAAACAGTGCACGGTGTGAATGAATCGGTTCATTTGTCTTGCTGTCCTGTACCAATTGTGTCCGCGTTGACTCAACGTTGCCGGTTCAGTCGTCTGAATGTGTCACAACTAACTGGGAAAACGATACCCGAGCACCTTCGCTCACTTCTCCTTCGTTGTCCTGAGGGTAGGCGCCGGCTTTGAAGTAGAAAGCCTGGTCTGCCCAAGCCCTGTTGTTTGCCAAAATGTGCTCTTCCTGCGTTGTGCCATTGACGGTGATGGCAAGCACACCCTCTTTAAGCCTGATTGTCCAATCGATGTCGCTGCCTGGATTAACATCAGGAAACGTGAGCTTTTTGTCTTTGCCTTTGGTCGGGCTTTCTTTCACCAGAGCTTCGATGCGGCCTTTGTAGTACTGAAGCTTGACGAGTGGTTTTGACTTGCCGGTGTAACTGTGAATTTGGCCGATGACCACCTTTGGATAGCTTGGAATCTGAAGCACCCGACAACGAGCGGTCATTTCGTGCGAACCTGAGAACGACCAGTTATTGCGTGGGTTCCCTGGCTGGAGCATTTCACGCAGCTCGCTTCTGGGATACTGCGTGCCTTCGGTCGTCGCCCCAACGACGGGGCACCAAAAGACCATCGCTCCGCTTGAATCCGTGTGAAAGTGGGGGTCTTTAAAATGATCGCTGAGTGCTGCTGCGGAAATCTCCTGCGGATGCCCTCCGTAAGTGTTGTCTTCACTGGTCGGCAAAGTCAGTTTCCAATGGCTCAGATCAAATCGGCCGCCGGGATGCGGCCCCGACACGTTTGTGGCCGGCGCTTTGATGACTGGTCGATCTGCTGCGGGTTTAGGTGTGTCCTCTTCTGATGACTTCTTTTTCGCCTTTTCCATGGCCTTCTCTTTTTCTTTGGCCGCCTTCTTTGCCGCTCGTTTCTCTTCTCGGATTCGCGCACGTTCGATTTCACGCTGCGTCATGTTCTTGTACGTCATGTTTTTGTACGTCATGTTTTTGTACGTCATGTTTTTGTTCTGGGCGGCAATATCGGCTGGCTCCTGGACCCTGTCCTTGCGTTTGGGGCCGCCATTGATCGGATCCGGCATCTTTTCAAGCCATTGGTCGAAAGCGAGGCTCAATTCCTTCACCTTCTCGGGATTACTGTCAGCCAGATTCTTTTGCTCCGAAGGATCTGTCGCGAGATTGATGAGTTCTAGACGGCTCTTGATCCAGTGCAGTTTCCAATCACCTCGGCGGACGGCCCATTCGTTATCCGGTCCGATGCTCCAGAACAGCGTGTCGTGGTGCTGGGGCGATTCGCCAGTCAATAACGGCAGAAGACTTCTTCCCGCGAACTCATGCGTGTCAGGCGTCGCCCCGACAGCATCCAGGGCCGTGGGAAGGATGTCGAAGGAAATGATCGGTGTATGCACCGTTCGACTACCCTTGAACCTGTCGGGCCATGAGACGATGAACGGTGTGCGAATCCCGCCTTCATCGAGTGTTTGCTTGAATCCACGCAACGGCGTGTTGTCCGCGCTCATTGCTTTCGATCCGCCGTTGTCGGTCAGGAAGAACAGGAGAGTGTTGTCAAAGATGCCCTCACTTTTCAATTTGCCAACCACGTCGCCGACGCCATCGTCAAGATACTTGAGCATTGCCATCAGGATGGCGCGTTCTTTGCTGATTCCCGGGAACTTCGCCTGGAAAGCCTTGATGTCTTGCGCTGGTGCTTCGGCGGGAGCGTGCACGGCGTTGTAGGCGAGGTACAGGAAGAACGGTTTCTCCTTATTCCGATCGATGAATGCGACCGCCTCTTCGGTCAACCGGGTGGTCAGGTACCCTTCATCATTGATCCGCTCCTTGTTGCGGTAGATCGGCCCCATGAACTTGCCGTCGACATCGCTCCTGAGATTGAAGTAACTGTGCCCGCCCCGGCCCATGAACTTGTAACACTCATCAAATCCTCGATTTAACGCGTGCCATTTCAACTCCGGATAGTCTTCATCAAGCCCCAGATGCCACTTGCCGATTGCTGACGAGACATAGTCATCGGGCAAATACCCAGGGAAAATCTTTTTCTCCGGATCGAATCCTTTCCCGCCGTCTGATGCTGTGTATACACCAACACTCTGCGAGTAGCCGCCGATCATGATTCCCGCTCGAGTCGGCGAGCAAACTGGCCCGCCGGTATAGCCCTGGGAAAAGACGACACCGTCTTGCGCCAGTGCATCCATATTCGGTGTAGACACTTCCTCTGGGTGATATGGATTCAGGCTAATGTCTGCGTATCCCTGATCGTCAGTCAGGATGACGACAATATTGGGACGTTCTTCGGCCGCTGACACGGCACTGCTTGTCGCGAACGCAATGACGGACAGAAATAAGAAGAACACGGGTTTCATGTTGAGTTTCGCCCTTATGGGTGTATGCGCTCCAACTTTAAAAATGCGGACGAGTGCTGCGAAGACTCGACCCACTGGTTTGGCACATTAATCGATAAGCTGTATCGCTTTCTCGGCGAGTCGTTTTCCGAATTCCACATAACCGTTTCTGGTGTAGTGGACTCCATTTGTTTCTCCGTTCAGGTCATCAGTATCAACCCATTCCCAATCGGAATTTGCTTCGCAAAGGCTCTGTTGAATCCTACGGATTTCTAACCAGCCATCGCTTGTCATCTTGGCGTCGCTTAGGCGGCCAATGACAACGTTCACTTTTCCAGGCCTCAGGTCTTCTTCGAGCTGCTGAACCAGTCCTCTGAGGCTCTTTTCGTATACAACGTAGTGCTTCCCTGAATCCGCTTCACCCTGCATCCAAACAAAAGGTATTGTCTTAATGCTCTTCCCGGCAATTTCTGCATCGACCTTCTTCATTAGCCTGTCATAGAGATCGCCGATGGTCGATGGGTCAGCACTTGTATCAGGCTTCATACTCTTGTAGTTCT
>JARFQX010000574.1 GCA_029287555.1 Rubripirellula sp.
AAGAGTTGCGACCAGAACCAGAAGGGCAATCAAACGGGTCAACGTATTCGCTCCGGTAGGTGGGAAGAAGTAAGCGTGCGCGATCATAGGAGAGTGTTGCTTGCGCCGAAGAAGCACCGTCCCGGCGGGCAACGCCGTAGCGGCTATCTGATAGGTATTCGCAAGTGTTTCATGTCACTCAATGCTTCAGTTAAGAATTGAGCCTGTTAGTGCCGGAGGCACGCCATGTGAAAGCCTGGGACGCAAGTCCCAGGTTGTGATCAGGTGGAACCCAGTCTCCGCACCCTGCGATCGGCCGCACAGCGGCCGATCGCAGGGTGCGGAGACAAATTCAAAACGCGTCCGAATTCCTGGGACTTGCGTCCCCGGCTACAAAACGTCATCGCTCCGCGATTCAAGAAAACTGCACAACTTCAAAATGCTTCCACGAGGGATGCCAATCCTTGCAGAAGACTTCCTCGCTCATCGCAGTGTAATGAAAATGTCCGCTACGGCGTTGCCCGGCGGCAGAGTGATTCATCACCACGCTAAACCGAGGGCTTCCCGTTAGGAATCAATTCTCATCCACAATTGCGCAACCCATTGTTGGAAATGTGCGGCCTAGTTCATCATCCGAATTCAACAAACGCTCAGGCGATGATCTCGTTGATCAGTTCGCCTCCGAACTGACTCAGTTGCTTGAACCTTCCGCCGTGGAAGTAGGTTAGCTTGTTATCGTCGAGTCCGAGCAGGTGGAGAAGCGTGACATGGAGGTCGCGGATCGGATGGACGCACTCGACCGCGGAGGAACCGAGTTCGTCGGTCGCACCATGCACGCCCGGTTGCGTTCCGCCGCCCGCCATCAGCATGGTCATCGCCTGGTTATTGTGGCCTCGGCCCAGCGAGTAAACGCCGCCGCGTTTATTATTGTCCGGGGTCCGACCAAATTCGCCCGTCCAAATCACCAGCGTGTCCTCCAGCATGCCACGCTGCTTCAGATCACGGATCAGCGCGGCCATCGGCTTGTCCACGCTCTTGATGCGGGCGGTGTGCCCCCGCTCGAGGTAGTCGTGACTGTCCCATCCGCCGCTGAAGATCTGCACGAACCGAACACCACTTTCCACCAGTCGACGGGCCATCAAGCACTGTCGTCCGAAAACCTCGGTCTCCGGATCATCCAAGCCGTACAGGTCGAGCGTCGCTTGTGATTCCTTGGTCAAATCGATGACGCCCGGAACTTCGGTTTGCATGCGAAAGGCCAGTTCATAGCTTTCCATTCGGGCTTGTAGTTTCTGGTCTTCGACGCCAAGCCGCTGCAAATGTGACGCATTGAGTTTCGCCAGCTCATCGAGAGCTCGACGTTGATGTTGTCGTGACTTGAATTCCTGAGGTGCCAGGTCGAGGATCGGCGAGCCTTCCGGGCGCAGCCTGGTCCCCTGGTAATACGGTGGCAAGAAGCCATTGCTCCAGTTCGTGGGTCCTCCCTGGGGAAGGGCAAGTTCCGTCATCACGACGTAACCCGGAAGATTCTGGCTCTCGGTTCCCAGCCCGTAAGTCGCCCAGGCGCCCACCGCTGGGTCGCCGCCGAGTCGACTGCCGGTGTTCATGTGGAAGAGAGCTTCGGGGTGATTGAGCGATTCCGCCTGGCAGCCCCGAAAATTGCACAATTCGTCGGCGACGTAAGGGTCGGCCAGGTAGTTCCACTGGTCGCACATCTCGATCCCGTTGCTGCCCACCTTTCGGAATTTGAACGGACTGCCAACAAAGAACTTGAATCCCTTCTCCAGGCCAGCTGTCAGCTTGGATTCCGTTTTGTGAAGCCGTGTCAATTCAGGTTTGGGGTCAAAGGTGTCCATGTGGCCGGGGCCACCTTCCATGAACAACATGATTACATTCTTCGCCCGGGGCGGATGCATCGTGGGCTTCGGCGCGAGCGGACCGCTCTCCGCTGCGACTTCGCTGGCCAAGAGATCGGTTAGTGCAAGGGAGCCGAGTGTGGCTCCGAGACCGTAAAGAAACGATCTTCTGTCAGTGGTTGGCATGAATCAAATCCTCGCGGTCGATTATTCGACGTACATGAACTCGTTGGTATTGAGAAGCAACAGACACAAATCGGCCAGCGCCCTGGTGCTCGGGGCAACATCGCCCGGCTTGGTGTCCGGGTCGTAGTTTTCGAAAACGGGAAGGATCTCGGTGTATTCGAACGGTTGGCCGCTGAATTCCTCCACAAGCGATCGCGTAATGGCCGTGGGATAATTCACCGCGTCAGGTTCCGTCCCCTCGTGATAACGCCTCATTTCCTCGACGTAGCGGGTAAGCCGACTAAGTTCCTCCTCCGATGCGTCTCGAAGCAACACAAACTTAAACGCTTGTTCAATCTGCTTCGACAAATCACCGTGCTGGTCTTCCAAACGCAACGCCAGTGCAATCGACCGATCCGTCATCATGTCGCTGTTGAGTAACGTAAAGACTTGAGGTGTGACGGCGGCGGTCTCTCGGACCTCGCAGGATTCATTCGGGTTGGGTTGATTGAACAATTCCGTGAATGGATCAGCCTGGCCGCGAACCCGATACGCGTAGACGGTGCGTCGATTGCGTTCATTCGGCGTGGACGAAGGCTGATAGGCCGGCGCGAGAGAGAACTGAATCATGCGAGGCTGCAGAGCCACTTCCATGTTGATCTCAGGCATCATGGGGAGCCCACCCTCGCAGTGCACCAGTTCTCTCGTGATCGCCAGGATGGAATCCCGAAGCTCCTCGGCACTGAGCCGTCGCCTCGGAAAATGGGAAAGCAATTGGTTGCCGGGATCAACCTCGGCAACGCGTTCGGGATGTGGTGGAAAGGTCGAGCGGCGGTACGCGTCGGACATCATGATCATCCGGTGCATCCTTTTGATCGACCAACCGCCCTCGACGAAATCGGCCACCAGGAAATCAAGCAGCTCCGGATGAGTTGGCTTGGCACCTTTGGCTCCAAAGTTATTCGAGTTGGCCGCGATACCTTTTCCGAAATGATATTGCCAAATCCGGTTGACGATGCTGCGGGAAGTCAACGGATTTTCCGGGTCGGCGATCCAGCGTGCCAGGGCAAGTCGACGACCATCGGTGGTGCGAGGCAGCAGGTAGGGATCGTCGCTGTTGCCCTTTGTCCCGAGCGCCAGCGCGCTCAAGACACCAGGAAAGACGCGATCCCCCAGCGCCGTGAGGGCTCCGCCGAGCAGGATGTAGTTTTCCAGCGGCTGCTCGCTCTTTGCTTGATGATGGATACGCAGTTTGCGAGCGCCATTCCATGCAAGTTGAAAAGTCTCGGAGTTGTAGACACTTTGCGCCATCGGCTCATAGCGTTCGAGACGGCGCGTCCAGATCCACTCGTCCTGCTCACGGACTTTCAGCTGGCCCTGTTCGACGTGATTCAAACCGACATGGCGAGGAGGCTTCTCGTCATCCGGCAGGTCCTTTCTTTCCTGTTCGTTCTTGTAGGGCAGCCCGTGTTCGTCGAACCACCGGCGCGCCGCAGTCTCGCGTTTCTCGACCAGCCGGTTCTTCTCGTCCACCGCAAAGTCCAGCATCTTCTGCACATGGGCCTTGCCTTGTTCGAAGCCTTCAAGATTCTCGTTCGGCAGCAGGGGCACGCGACGCTCGGCCATTTGCGTCGTGGAAAATGCCGCGTAGATGCGGTAGTAGTCGCGGGTCGGAATCGGATCAAACTTGTGATCGTGACATTTGCAGCAGCGAAGCGTCTGCGACAAGAACGTTTGCCCCGTGATGTTCACGAGATCATCGAGGTACATCTGGCGGGCCTCGTCCGGTTCGACCATTGCGTTGTCCCACGGGCCGAGACGCAAAAAGCCGGTTGCGATAATCCACTCCGCTTCCTGTTCGTTGTAAGTCCCTTCCAATTGCGCCTTTCGAACCTCCGCAAGCGATCCGCCGGTTCGTTCACGGAACGATTGATCGGCCAGTTCATCGCCCGCGACTTGCTCGAAGACAACCTGGTCGTACGGCTTATCTTCGTTGAAAGCGCGAATGACATAATCACGATCTCGCCACATGTTGGATCGTTCGAAGTCATTCGACATACCACCGGTGTCGGCGTAGCGCGTGACGTCGAGCCAGTGACGTCCCCAGCGTTCTCCGTAGCG
>JARFQX010000717.1 GCA_029287555.1 Rubripirellula sp.
GAGCCGTTGGCCGTAAGAGCCTGTCGATTTAATACCGATCGCAACCCGACGCGTGAGCGAGGAAAATCTGATCTTGACTCATGCCTCGCTGACGCGTCGGGTTACGATTTTCCAATAGCTCAGCCGAAAGCGCAACTTCAAAACTGACGCTTTGGGTTTCGACTAAATCAACAAGCCGTCACGCGGCGGGTTGCGAGAGATTTCCGCGACAGCGTCATCCGCCAGGAAGGGTCAGGCGACATGCAAGTCTTCTCGTTTCGCATCCACGAACGCTTCACGGAAGTCTTTCGGATCAATGTGCAGGTCGAGCTGGGGGAAGGCGATCGAGATTTTGGCCCTGGTAAACTCACGCGCGATGGCGCAATTCAGCTCATTGACCACGTCGATGTACACCCGGCGCTCCGGGATGAAGACCATCAGTTGCACGTTCAGCGTGCTGTCCCCAAAGCCCTTGAAGAGCGTATTGGGGGCAGGATCCTTGAGAACATGAGGACACTCGGCGGCAATTCGCAGCAGGATTCTGCGGACGCGATTGATGTCCGTGCCATAGGCCACCCCGACTGGCAACACAATTCGACTGATCGGGTCACTGAGCGACCAGTTGATCACGTTGTCGGTGATGAACTTCTTGTTCGGCACGATCAGTTCGCGTCGATCCCAATCCGTGACGGTGGTTGCCCTCATCTTCATCCGGCTCACCGTCCCGGTCACATCGCCGACCGAAACAATGTCGCCAACTCGAATCGGGCGTTCGACCAAGATGATCAATCCACTTACCAAATTCGCGAAGATCTCCTGCAATCCAAAACCAAGTCCGACGGTCATCGCCGCCGCTAACCACTGCACACTGCTCCAGGAAAGGTGGATCACCTTGCACGCCAGAATGAATCCCGCCGCCGATGCGAGGTAGCCGATGATGATGCCCATCGCCTGACGCCCACCGTGTTCAAACGGCAACTTGCTGAACAATGCCAACTCCACCATGCCGGGCAGGCGGCGGCCGATCATCCAAGTCGCCAGACAGATCAGCCCGGCCAACAACAGGTCGGTCAACGTCGTCGGTACGTAGTGATCGACGACGCGAATCGCTTCGGTGCCGCTCGCGTCCACAACCGTCTCGGCCACCGATTCAATGCTCTGCCATAACACGACATTGTCAAAGACGCGCAGTGCCGGAAAAACCTCGGACCAGATCAACCACCCACCCACGCCCATCAACAGCACGCAAGCGTAGCGAAGCAGATCGCGAACTTCCTGGTTAACCTTCTCCTCGTGCGACTGCTGCGGAGCGGCTGCGGTCGGAAGGTACTGTTCGTGATCCTCCGTGTCCGCCTCGGCCGAACGAAGTTCGTTCTCGCGGCTCACCAGCTCGTTTGCCGGGCCGACACCGGCTGCTTCTTCCCGCGCCGCCTCATCCCGCGCTGCCTCATCCCGCGCTGCCTGGTCATGAAGCCTGCGATTGTGAGCCAGCGCCTTCAGCCAGGCAAGGGAAACGGCGTGCAGTGCGATGATGCCGATCAACGCAGCGCCGGTTTCGCCAAGGTGCTTGGAAAGTTGATAGGCGGAAAAGTGATAACCAGTCATCGACAGAGCAACAAACGCCAAGGGCACACCGGCAGCCGCCATCCAAATCAGGTAGCGACCGCGGACGATCCAGGAGGTCTCCGAGCACTCGGCCAGGCTGTGCATCAACGCACCTTTGGGCCGAGTCAATTGCGCTAGCTGGATACCGATCATTGCCATGATGGTGATGAACAAGACCCGCTGGAGGCTCTGCATCGAATCGACATCGCCATGTTCGGCCAGGAGCAACATCGTGATCAGGGGCGCACCGGCAATCAAAACGGGCTCCAGCTTGCAGCGAACGGCTTGCGTTGCAGTGGCAGGCCAATCGAACAGACGCTGACCGACACCGTCGGCGCGGCAAAACTCCCGGATCAACTCACATCCCCACAGGAATGCAACGCATGTGATCAGAGCGTTTCCGACGCTTTCGCTCCACGTCGAGGCGTCGGCGGCCACCTTCAGGCGTAATCCGATCGCCAAGACCAGCGCGGGCCAGCGTGCCGACATCAGCACGGAAATCGCAAAAGCCGCTAAATGGTGTCCGAAATTGGCGGGTTCATCATCCCGCAAAGGCTGACTGAAGTATTCCTGATACGCTCGAAGACGGGTTCGAAACAGGACCAACAAAACGACGATCGCCACCAGACCGATGCCAATGGCAGGATGCTTCAACAGGGAAACGCCGCCAACCCTCATCGTCTCCCGCCAGCGGGCCGGCGAGAGGATAAATGCCAATCCGTCGCGAGCTTCACGCCAATCCGATGGTGAAATGAAATCCGTACTGCGAATCCACAACACGCGTTGGTTGAGGTACTGTCGAAACTCGGCGACCTGATCGCTAAGTCGCTGATTCACCAGTTCCAATTCGTTCAAGTCTTGAAGGTACGTGTCCTGGTCGGGAATCGCCTTGTCGAGCAACTCGCGGCGATCGGTCATCAACCGGTCAATTACCGAGATTACCTGTTCCTGATCGAACTCGGCCAGCGAAGCATCGAGCGATCCGACAATCTCCTGGGCTGCTTCGCCGGGGTCGGCAACCTCTCGCCGCAACCGCTTCCATTCCAGCAGTTGCAAGTGGGCATCCGGCATCGTCTGTTGCACCCACTCGGCGCGCGATCGGTATTCGTTGTCGTCGGGCAGCTCGCTCCGCTTCTTGCGGAGCAGCAAACCGGTCGTCGAAGTCGTTCCGGCGTGTTCTACCCGATCACTCAATTCGTTGAAGTCGTCGTCGATCTGATCGCTCTGGTTGTTGAGCGATTTGATCAAGTCCGTCAGCCGCTGGATCTCCGCCGCCGTCTTCATCCGTTGCTCGGCAATCAACGCGTTTTGCTCGGCGAGGGACTTCAAGGCCGGATGTGAATTGGCGGCCTTGCGTCGGGCAATCGCAGCCTGGTGCCGAGATTCCTCTTTGCGCCGAACGTCAATCATCTTCTCCCACCGAGCAAGCATCGCTTGACGGTTGCGCAGGACTCGTTTTGCCAGATCGCGTTGCAGAGGCAGCAGTTCGGCGATCCCCTCGAGTCGTCGTCTTTCCAGCTTCGCAACTTCGAGCTCCTGCTTGCGCATGCTCAGCCGCGCACGCATCTCCAGACGTTGGGACCGACCTTCGATGCCGGCGGGCTCGGGAGCCGCAACCTGCTTCGTCAGCTCCCCAATCCGCTGTTCGAGGTCGATCGCTTCTTTGGCAAGCGAATTGAGACGTTCGGTCCGTTCCTCGACTTCCTTTTCCCGACCACGAAGTTGGGCCTCGTCCGCCTCGACTTGCTGGCGTAGGCTTGCAAGTTGACCTTCCAATTCGGCAATACTCTCGCCGCTCGGGGAAGCTTGAAACTCGGCGTCGGAGAATTCATTCAGACTCTTGCGAATCTTCTCCAATTCCTTGGGGATGTTGGGAAGCTCGGCTTCGATCTCCGCTTGCCGTTTCTCCAGAGCGGCCTCCGCGTCGATCCACTCGGTCGCCTCCTTCAAATGCTCCTTGATTCCAGCCTTGGCGTCGTCGGCAAGGTCCGGTGCTGCGTCCACCAATTCGAGCTCGCGGGCAACGATCTCTTTGGTGACCTCGGCGGATGGTCCTGAATTGCCAGCCGCTTCGTTGAAGCTCGCAGGCTCCACCGTTGCAGCGGGCGACACTTGGGCAAGCAAAGTCGCGTCGTCCGCCGTGGCAATCAACGGTGACTCGATCGGGCCCTGCGCGGTCGCGCTCGGGCCGGTAACCATCACGAAGCTCAGCGAGAGTAGCGCGGAGAGAAAGCTGCGATATCCATATCGGTACGAAAACATAGTCCCCTGCTGATTGGTTGGGTCGACCGCACATGAGGCAACGAGCGACATCCTGTCCATGAGCTCATCACATGCGGCGTAACTAGCGGAATAGCCGACGAGCCGCTCGGTGGTCAAGGTGCGACTGCCCAGAACTTTCTTCGCGGCCAGGCCTGTTTGCGATGAAACAGGATCAGCGGGCCGGCAAATTCCAGGGAAAAAGATGCGATTTCACGATCGAGTTTCGCACGGGGTGTTTTCGCACTCGTACCCAACGTATCGGTGCGGCGAATCGCAATGGACCTCAGCCGGGAAACTCTCCGGCTTGTTGATTTAAGTGAGCCGCGACGCGTGAGCGGCCTGTTGGTTTAAGTGACCCGCGACGCGTGACAGCCTGTCGATTTAATACCGATCGTAACCCGACGCGTCAGTTTTGAAGTTGCGCTTTTTGATTTAGGGGCAACGCCCCGGTCATTTGCCTAGCCCAGTCCAACGGGCTGGGTATGCGAAAACACGACAAGATCATAGGGCCAACGGCCCGGCCATTTGTTCGGCGCGTTTTGTGACTCGAGGCAAACGGTCGGACCTTCGGCCCTTGTCGTCTTTCATGACGTTTTCCCAGCCCGTTGGGCTGGGCTAGGTAAACTGCTGGGCCTTCGGCCCGAA
>JARFQX010000709.1 GCA_029287555.1 Rubripirellula sp.
CGTTTCAGCCCCGTTATCAGAATTGAACAGGACCAATGTCTCGTCATCGATGCCGAGCTCCTGAATCAAATCCAAGAGCCTTCCCACGAGCGCATCGAGCTCCCACACAAAATCTCCGCGAGGCCCCGCGTTGGTCGCGCCGTTAAACTCTTCGGCCGGCAACACCGGCGCATGAGCAATTTGAGTGGACAGCACGGCGAAGAATGGCTGATCTGGATGATCTTTCCGATGGTCGGTGATGAAGGTTCGCATCTTATCATAGAAAACCAGGTCCGCGTTCAAAAAATCGTAGCCGGGCGATTTCCAACCTTCATCGTTATCCCATCGCCACTTGCCGCCAGGATTCGGCAATGTGTCTCGCTTGTGTCGCTCACTAGCTGGAACCGCCACCATGCCGTTTTCGATGTAGACATACAGGGGATCCGTATTCGGACAATTGGGAGTCACAAACGACTCATCGAATCCACGTTCGTTAGGCCCGTCAATCAATGGTGTGCTTTTTTCGTAGTCGATCAGCAGCGAGTTCTCGAAGCCTCCGCCGAGACGTTTGCCGTCCTTGTCGAACCAGCTCAACCCCACATGCCATTTCCCAAAGACCCCGGTACGGTAGCCTTGCTGTTGCAGCATCTGAGCGATCGTCAGAGTTCCTGGCTTTAGGTAACTCGGGCCGCCCGGCCCCTCAAACGCGCCTCCGCCTCGGCCCGTGGAACGATAGATCTGCTGCCCGGAGAACAAGCCGTACCGCGAAGGCGAACAAATCGTCGAGGGACTATGGGCATCGGTAAATCGAATCCCATCCGCCGCCATCTGGTCCAATCGAGGGGTCTTGTAGGCCGCCTTCGCGTTGTAACAGGACAAGTCACCGTACCCGAGATCATCGGCGTAGACGATGATGATGTTTGGGTGGTCAGCAATCGCTCGATTAGCCGCGAATGACAGCAGCCAAAGCGAGAGCAAACACCCGAAGAAACTCCTCGCGATTCCTTGCAACACTCGATCATTCTCCCCGTGTCAACGCGTTGGGTCGGGAAAGTCCGTCAACCTTGAGCGCCGTAGCATTTTCCAACGAGCCTTGAAACTGAAACTGACTACCTGTAGTGCCCTGGCTTTCGAGGACGAACTCCCAACTTCTCGTAGTTAAAACCCGACTTCAGAGGCCGATACTCGCCGACGATATCTACGCTGCTTTCTGCTTCAATCGAGTCTTCCATCCCGAGCCCCCAGTAGACAGCATTGACCGTGAGTCGTCTGACCCCTTCGTTGGCGAAATCCTCCGCAGAGCCCATGGTGAAGTGGAAGACTGGCGACGATCGTTCACGGTTACCTTCCCATGTCTTGACCCAAGCAATTGGCAGCGGTTCCTTCTTCTTGTTCGGCGGAGCATCGGGTTGAAGATTCATCAGTGGCTGGCCGAGCACCAACGCCGTACAGTCAACTGGGAAGGGAAACTTGTCGTTGTGGCAACGGTAAACATCGGAAGTCCCCCAGATGTCATCGACGCCGGCCAGGATCGGATGCGTCTTTTGCTCATCCACAATGATTCCTCGGGTCGATTCTCGGTGCCACCCGCCATGGTGCCCCATGAAGGTTCCTCCCAGCATCTCTTTCAGGCCGACAACACGTCCATTGACGAGATACTTCTTTCCTCCCAGGAAGCCATGGTTGGCCGTCCGCAGCGCAATCAGTGGCTTACCGGAATCGAAGTAGTCGTGAAAGTGTTGCATCTGGTCGTCGGTCAGGTGCATGAATCGCGACATCCAAATCACACAGTCGGCGGTTGCCAAGAACTCGAGGCCCGGAATGCGGTGCCGACGGGTTTTGTCTTTAAAAGGCGCCGGTAAAGTCGGGTCGACCTCACCGTCTTCATTCACGGAGAACAAAACCGTGCAATCAAATCCATGATGCTCCGCCAGCACCTTGGCCAGCATCGGCATTGCCTGTTCACTTCGATACTCCTGTTCGGCTGCGATCAGGACAACGTGCTTTCGACTTCCCGGACCTTTCTTCCCCTCGTAGGTCAACCACAAGGGACTCTCCGGGACCGGGTGCGATTCCGAGTCGACTGCAACGCCTGGCGAACTTGACGGCGATGCAATCGCGGCAGCAGCGTTCTCTCCCGATGTTGCATTCTCTTGTCCGCCATCCGCAATGGGGATTTCGTTCAGCGTGTAATAGGCACTCGCGTGCAGCAAGTTCTCCCCAGTCGCCGACTTCATCTTCGGCAGGTGAAATTCGTGAACGTGTCCTTGAACCAAACCATCGACTTTGACAACAACGTGGCGGGCATCGTCCGCCACGGTGACCTCGGTGGCCCGAGGAGTCGTTTGGTCAACTTCGGGGCTACCATACCCCTGCCGATAGATGTGCGTAAACGTCTTCAACTGGTAAGTATCTGGTTCCGCCGCGATGGACCGATCGACGGGTTTTGTGAATGTCAGCTTAAAGCCATTGGGCACCGCGTTGATTTCTTTGATCTCAAAGGGCACCTTTCCGGTCCAGTCCAAGCGTTGAATCGCGAAGGCCTTCGGTCCGCGAACCGGCCAGCCGCGGTTGGTCCCGCCAGCCAAGAGATTACCGTTGGGAGTAAACTGAACCGTCAGCAATCCGGTGTCGAAACCTTCGCGAAACGGATAGCAGGCGCCTTGCCAAACGCCGTTGACCTTCTCGGTGGTCGCTCTCATCACAACGCCGAGACTGAAATCGCCGATAAAAATTTGATTTTCGAAGGGGCCGAACTTGCCGCCGGTGCGATCCACCATGAATCCAGAGATCGATCGCCCCATTCGTATGTAGGGAAAAACGACGGCATAAGGCACCAACTCTTTCACCCGTTTTCGTTCGATCTCCAATCTCGACGGAGTATTCGGTTTCACCGGAACCGGTCCCATCTCGGGTGCAAGTTCGTACCAGTTGAAGCTGACCGGATGTCCCATGAAGCCTCCGGGCTCGAGCACCTTCAAACTGCATGAACCGTTCCAGGGACCTTGACTTTCCGAGTAAAACATGACTCCGTGCTCGTTGGGACCGATCCCGCAAGGGCTGCGTATCCCACTGCAAACGGGAATCGTTTCGCCATCGGGGGTGATCTTCAGGCACCAACCGCGAAAGGGCACTTTCGAGTTGTAAGACTCGGAAAGACAGAGCGCGATC
>JARFQX010000731.1 GCA_029287555.1 Rubripirellula sp.
AGGTGATTTCGTATTTGCCCATCCAGAAAGGCGAGACCGTTACTTCATGTTGTGGTCCTTCATCGTCATTTCGATCGGCCTCGCTCTCGGGGCTGCCCATCAGAAACGTGCCGCCCGGGATCGGCACCATCTCAATCTTCAGTTCGGTGTGTTCAATCGGCTCGGCGTAAGGCTTCATTTCCGCCTCGGCGCTGGCCTCCGCCTCGGGCAAGGGAAGAATCAAATCCGCACTGCGGGCGGCGGGGCCTTCGGCCCAAACCGGGGCGGTCGTCGCAAGCGCCAACGCCAGCGAAGAAAGTCGGTAAGTCCAACGGATCATCGAATGCTCATCTCAGCAAGGGAATGATGGTTTGCGAAACATCATTCTAGACGGCCGCGTCCGATCCGTCAGCTCAAAGCCGGTCAGGCCGCCCAACAACGCAAGGCGGTTGCCGAAGTTACCGCAGCGAGGGGACCGTTGTCAGGTGAGCAGTGCCGCAATCGGCTCGCTGCCGCCGCCGATCTTGAAGGGCCGACCATTGGGCGCGAATCGCTCCTGGTCGTAAGGCAATCCGGCTGCTGCGGCAATCGTGGTGTTGAACTCCGCGATCGAGACGTGATCCTTCTCCACCGAGAATCCTCGCTTGTCCGATGCCCCATAGACCTGTCCGCCCCGGATGCCGGCTCCAATCAGCAGGCTGGTAAACGCTCCCGGATGGTGGTCCCGACCTGCATTGACGTTCAACGACGGCTTTCTGCCGAACTCCGTGGTCAGCACGATCAAGGTCTCGTCCAGCAATCCCCTGCTGTGCAGGTCTCGCATCAGGTTGCCCAGTGCGGTGTCCAAGTGCGCTGCCTTCTCGTCGAGTCGATTGTAGAGGTCCTGGTGCATGTCCCAACCACCATCGCTGACTTCAACGAATCTTGCTCCGCTTTGCACCAGTCGCCTCGCCAACAGGCAGGCCTGGCCGAGTTTATTGTTTCCGTAGGCGTCGCGGATCGCTTTCGGTTCTTCCTGGATGTCGAAAACTTTCAAGTGTTCGCTTCCCATCAGACGACGGGCTTCCACGTAGAGCTGGTTGTACGCTTCAACTTGTTGGTTCTGCCGACGCTGTTGAAAAGCTTCGTCGAACTTGCTGGCCAAATTCAGTCGACGCGAGAACAGTTCGGGCGGCAGGTACTTCGGCAGCTTGGTGTTCTCCAGCCCGGCTGCGGCGTTGGCGATTGGGACCGGCGAAAGGGACGGCTCAAGGAATCCGGCTCCCGGATGGCGGTTGGCACCCCCGATCACGTAGTTGCCCGGCAAATCCCGGTTCAAGCGACCGACCTCGGACACCATCCAAGCGCCCATCGCGGGATGTTGGATGCTGTTGAGCTGTTTGTAGGAAGTCCGCATCAAGTACTTGCCTTTATCATGCGCCCCGGTTTCGGTGCTCAGTGAACGCACCACGGCGATCGCGCCGGCCAGGTAGGCGAGCTTCGGAAATCGGTCGCCAAATTGGATTCCGGGCACCCTCGTTTGAATCGGTTTGGTTTCGCCCGCCTCTTCAACGCCTACCTTCGGATCAAACGTGTCCAGGTGCGTCATCGCCCCGTCCATGAACAGGTAGATGATGTGCTTGGCTTTGCCCGGAGCCGACTTTGCAGCGGCCCCGGCCTCCCCAAACAAGCCCGGGGTGAACACGGATCCGGCAAAGGAGACGCCCAACGTTTGCCGAGCGATCGTCTTCATGAATTCTCGGCGGTCTTCGTTGCGGTATTCGGGTCGAGGCATGAGGAGGCTCTCTCTGAGGTCGGGCGAATCAGGAGGGAACGGGGATGGTTGCGATTACTGGATGAACAAGAACTCACGGGTGTTCAACAGGCCCCAGACAATGTTGCCATAGGCGATGTTGTCCTGGCGGGTTTTCGAGAGTTCGCCCGCAGCGATTCGGCGGTCTGCCGAGTTGGGTCGCCGAGTCAACACGCTCAAGAAGATGGCGTCAATGCGATCTCGGGCGGCATCAAGCCCGAGCACGTTGTCGACGATCGCCGATCCCTCTTCCAGCATCACGTGGGTGATCGGTCCATTGAACATCGCCAGGATCTGGGGAACGGTCGCGTCTTGTTGCGATCCGTTGATCGACTCGCGATCTCCCTGGCCGAACTGGCGAAGAAAGTGCTCCGCCGGTACGGGGGACGGCAATTCACTTGCACGACATAGGATGTTGCCCTGGTACGCGTGTGCTCGGAGCGAGCGTTTGTAGGACGCCAGGAAATAGGTTTCCTTGAATCGTTCGGACTTCTGCTTGACCGTGTTGTAGTCATCGTTGGCGAAGTCAAGATTCAGGATCGGCGCCATCTCCTCGGACGTCGGACGTTGGAAAGGCCACGGGTTTCGCACCGCCAGCGTGAGGATCGAGTCCCACACCTGTTCCGCGGTCATCCGCCGCACGGCTGGCCCGGGAAAGTAGTAGAGCTGGTCGCTAGCGGGATCGAAGTCGCTTGCCTCCCGCTGGTAAGTCTGACTGTAGAGGATCGTGCGAATGAACTGTTTGAGATCAAAGTCGTTTCGGACCACCTCCTGCGCGAGGAAGTCAAGCAAGGGCTCGTTGGCGCAAGGTGTGAGGTCCTGGAAATCGTCAATGGGTTCGACCAGGCCGATGCCGAGGAACCGCTTCCAGAGCCGATTGGCGATCGTCTTGCTGAACAGCGGGTTATCGGAACTGGTCAACCATGCGGCGAACTGTTCTCGCGGCGAGCTGTTCAACGCCTTCGTTGGAATCTCGCCCCACAGCACGGCCGGCTCAACAACCTCCTTCGCTTGGTGATCCGCGTAGGCGTAGTCGTGCGGTAACCGCATCGGCGCCTTCACTTCGCTGACGCTGTATGCGTTGGCTCGGGCGATCCGCTGGAACTCGCCGGGAACGCGTCCCTTGTCGTGCCGCTTCCTTGCCTCGTTGATCAACAAGTTGGCGGGATTCTGCTTTTTAAAGCCGGGAGAGCCGCGGGTGATCCGTGTTCGTGTGCCCGCGGTGAATGCGGCGAGCTGGTAGAACTGATACTGGGTCCAGTCGTCAAAGGGATGGTCGTGACATTGGGCACATCCGATTTGCGTTCCCAAGAATACGCGCACCGTGTTGTCGATGTAGGGCAACGGCATCCCGTCATCACGCAGCTGGTAACCCACCGCCGGGTTCTCCCAGGTCTTGCCGTCGGCGGTCAGCATCTCGAAGACCCATTGGTCGTATTTCTTGTTGGTTCGAATCGAGTCTTTGATGTAGCCGAGATAGGGATCGGCAACGATGTTGGGTTGGGGACGCTCAACCAATCGCAGCGTGTCGGCCCAGAAGTTGTAGAAGTTGCTGACGTAGTCCGGGCTATTGAGTAAGGCGTCGATCAGTTCCTCTCGCTTGTTCGGGTCGGCAGAGTCCAGAAACTCGGTCGCCTCGCTCAGCGTGGGAATGCGACCGGCGACGTCCAGGTAGACCCGGCGGAGAAATACGTCATCCTCCGCAATCGGATTGGGCGGGATGTTCATTTCCCGGAGCTTGGTTTCAACATGATCGTCAAGGCGATCGGCCGCGCTCGCCACCTGAGAGCGGGTCGCGGCGCTAACGGCGGCTACCTGCATGACCTTCCCGGGGCTGCGTCGCACGCTCTCGGGCAGGTTGATTTTGGGAGGCGATTTCTTTTTGGCGGCTGGTGGGCGAGTCGCCTTTCTGCGTTGAGCTTCTGCGGGCGATGCGAACACCACACAAGCGGCCAGCAACACCAAGCAAAATCGTTTCGGACGGAGTGTATCGGCGTTGCTGAATCGGTTCATGCTTTGGTTCCTGGCTTCCACGCTTCGGCCGCACCGTCGGACCATCGGCCCCGTTGGGCAACGCCGTACCGTATTTCTTGTGTGATCCGACACGTGACGGCTTGTTGATTTAGTCGAAATGTTCAGGTTAATGGTGAGCCTCGGGCAAGGCGCGCTGCCCGGCCGCTCACCGGCTTGTTGATTTAATCGAAACGCGACGCGCGAGCGAGGAAAATCTGATCTTGACTCATGCCTCGCTGACGCGTCGGGTTACGATTTTCCAATAGCTCAGCCGAAAGCGCAACTTCAAAACTCACGCGTCGGGTTATGAATGGTATTAAGTCAACAGGCCCTCACGCGTCGCGGCTCACTTAAATCAACAAGCCCGGACTCGTCGGGTTACGAAAGACTCAAAAATGCGTATCAGAAATCTGCTGCGGCGTTGCCCTTTGGAAGCCGCGCTGCAACTTGCCGAGTCGGCCAAACCCGACGGCGGGGGATGGACGTCCGCGGGGCAAACCGATCCGAGCGAAGCGGGCAGGCCGCAGGGCTCTGAGAAAAGTCTGGGGCGAGCACTGATTGGGACCACGCCGGCTTCGATCCATTATGATAGTCGCTCGATCGAAAACACGACGAAACCGCAATGCGACTCTGACCGTAGAACGCGATTCGACAGGTCCTCGTACTCTCGTAATCCGAACAAATCCCTCCCACCAGAGAACCAACACATGACCCCACGCAGTTCCCTTCTTTTCACGTCCGTTTCGGCCGCGGCCGCGGTTGCGTGCTTGCTGACTGGCCTGGGTTTCACCTCACGGGTTTGCGGGCAAGGGGTCGCGAAGGCGGCCCCCGCTCTAGCGATTACCGAAAGTCCCGACGCGTCAGGTTGGACGATTGTGAAGGGGGATCGCCTGGTCGCTCGCTACATTGTCGACAGCAACGGCAAACCGATCATTTTTCCTTTGCTTGACCCAGCCGGACATCATTTGACGCGTAACTTCCCAATGAAGGCCGCATTGCCGAGCGAGAAACAAGATCATGATCATCATCGCTCGTTCTGGCTGACCCACGGGGATGTCAACGGGGTCGATTTCTGGCTCGACGACGACCATTGCGGAAAGATCGTTCATCGCGGTGGTACAGCCGCCACGCAGGACGATGGCAGCGTCGTGATTCAGACCGAGAACGACTGGAACGGGCCCGATGGGAAACGCATTTTTTCGGACGTCCGCCGCTTCACGTTTCGTGACGTTGATGGTCGCCGCATCATCGATTGCGACTTCCTCCTCAAGGCGAGCGATGGCGACGTCAACTTCGGCGACACCAAAGAGGGGTCTTTCGGTTTGAGAGTGGCAGGGACGATGAAGGTCGACGCGAAGCAGGGAGGAAAGATCACCAACGCCGAGGGCGAGCATGACAAACAAGCGTGGGGTAAGAAGTCCGCCTGGGTTGATTACTCGGGACCGGTTGATGGGGAGATGGTTGGGATCACGATTCATGATCACCCCGAGAGTTTTGGCTATCCCTGCCGCTGGCACGTGCGAACCTATGGATTGTTTGCCGCCAATCCCTTCGG
>JARFQX010000732.1 GCA_029287555.1 Rubripirellula sp.
CAGGCCGTCGACGACGACCGGATGCGCCCAGGATTTACCTTCTTGAAATTCCGGTTTGAACGAACCCTTCGATTCGTACGATTCTGGTGACGCGTTGACCAACTCGACCATGCCGTCTTGATAACGATAGATGATGTTTCCGTCGGCATAGACAACCGCCGCCTCGCCTCGACCAGCGCCACGCTGTGGACCGCCCCAGGGCGATTCGCCGGTTTCAAGATTGATTGCGTTTGGCAGACCTGTTCCGTTGCCGTGGCCGCAATAAATGTGTCCGTCTACGAGAACCATTCCACCATGTTTGTTTTGCAGCGTCTTGGAATCGAGAAAGTAAACTTCATCGACCGTCACTCCCTTTCCGCTTGCCGTCAGTTTCAACAGCGCTGAACCGGTGTTGTAACCGGTTGAGCAGAAGACGTAGTCGCCAACGGCGATGGGGGTTGGGATATTGGCCGTTCCGTTGGCAACGCCGTCATATCCCCACAGGAACTCACCGTCGCTGGCCCTCACACCAATCACGCCTTGTCCAACCAGTTGAACGTACTGCTTCACGCCGCCTGCGTTGGATACGACGATCGACGAGTAGCCCGCGCCAACCTTCAGCCTCTTGCCGTTCTTTCCTTCGTTCGCACCGAAGTCAGGCACGGCCGTTCGCCACACCTCGGCTCCAGTCATTTTATCAAGCGCGACAATCATGGCGTCTTTTGCGCCCGGCGTGCAAAGTACCCAATCACCGTCGACCAGTGGCGACTCCGAGAACCCCCAGCCGCTCATCATCTTTCCGTTCCAGTCGGCCTTGAAATCGCGTTGCCATTGGATCGAGCCGTCCGATGCTTTCAGACAGATGATCGCGCCAGAGGAGGCGATGACATACAAACGGTCACCGTCGATGCTCGGCGTACATCGGGAACCCTCGTAGCCATGTTTCGGTGGAACATCGGTGAGAGTCTTCCTCCAGATCAAATCGCCTGTCTTGGCATCCAAGGCGACGACCGCCTGTCCGTCCAGGTGATTGCCCGTTGTAAAGATGCGACCGTCGTCTATCGAAACACTCGCGTAACCATTGCCCAGACCTTCGCCCATCCAAACGAGTCTTGGTTGGTGTGATTTCCAATCTTGCAGCAGGCCCGTCGATGTCGACTTTGCATCTCGATTATCTCCTCGCCACTGTGTCCAATTTTCGCTCCAACCCTGATGCGAAAGAGATGCGAAAACGAGCGTTAGCACAGCAGAGAACCGAAAAACAAGCAAGTGTACTGTTTTCATGGAAGCGTCCGGGTAATCAAGTGTGATTCGTGAATAAGGTCAATAACTAACAGGAATAGTGATGGTCGACTTCGGTGTCCTCCCGTGATCATCTCTCCGGGCGGTTAAGCTCACTTCGCTCGATGGAAAACACGTCACCAGTTGGCTTGTCTGGCAAGGTCTTTTTCCACGTTTCGATCTGCTCGGTGAGCTGTCGCACAACATCGGGCTGTTCTTCCTTCAGGTCCGTCTGTTCGAGCGGATCGGCGCCAATATCATAGAGCTCCAAGTAGCTTGAATCACGGTTGGTCAGCAGTTTCCAGTTCTCATGCACGACGGCATACGAAACCCAGTGATACGGCTTTGACTTCCGAATTGGCCACGCAGATTGCATCTTCCAAAAGAGTGGCTTGCGACGTCCTGCGTGAGATTTTCCGAACAAGGCGTCCACCTGACTGACGCCATCGGGCTTGTAACCTTCAGGGAGTGCCGCAGCCGCGATTTCGCAGAAGGTGGGGAGCAGATCGACCGCGGAGATCATGGACGATTTGTCGACTTTGCCGGCCGCAATCTTTCCGGGCCAGCGAGCGATGAACGGGACGCAGATGCCGCCCTCAAACAGCGCGGCCTTGAAGCCTTTCCTGCCACCGGTCACGCCGCGCGCCGCGGCGATCCCGTAACCAGCCCCCGTCGCTGTGTCGTGCATGAGTTTCAACTCCGTCCGACCAACGGCTCGTGCCGGGCCATTGTCTGAACTGAAAATGACCAACGTCTTGTCGGTTAGCTGCATCCGATCAAGGGCATCGAGCACCTCTCCGATTCGGTCATCCGCGTGAGAAAGGACCGAAGCGTAAATGTTGTCCGGTTCGTCCAACTCGCGGAATCGCCAACGATACTTCGGAACCGTATGAAACGGAGTGTGAGGTTCGTGAATCCAAAGATTGATGAAAAAGGGCTTCTTCTCGCGATGGCTCCGCTCGATAAATGCAATCGCGTTACGTGCATCCTCGTGAACCGGCATCTGTTCACCGGCGCAATTGAACGCCCCAAACTCGTCATAACCGTATTCACTCGGCAGCGGCGAGTCGGGGATCATGTTATTCGACAAATGCCATTTGCCAAAATGTGCCGTGGCATAACCTGCCTTGCGAAGAATACGCGGCAGCAGCGGGGCCTGTGGGCTAAGCCAATCGGGCATGTTGCGTTTCGCGTTGCTGGGCACCCAGGCAAAGTGGCCGTCGATGTTATAGCGAGCAGGAAAATGCCCGGTCATGACTGCCGTGCGACTGGGTGAACAGACGCCGCTGGCAACGGTGAACCGGTAAAAGTCCGTCCCCTCTTTGGCAAGCCGATCAATGTTGGGCGTCTTCACATAAGGATGACCGTGACAACTCAGATCGCCCCAGCCCCAGTCGTCCGCGAAGATGAAAAGAATGTTCGGCTTTGCCGCGTGAGAGATCGACGCACAACAACCAACCAACAACGCGATGGCGACGACGATACAACGGACAAACGAAGCAATCGGAGGTGCAATAAAATGATTCATGTCAGGATTTCAGGTATGGTTCAAGCAACGACAGTCCGCTGCAAAAATGACGCGCCATTCAGGCTAGATAAGTGTGCGCAATTGTAAATTACTAGTCGTGCTCGTGCTCGTGCTCAGTCGCTCGCGACGGTGCTCGCGCTCGAATCAATTGGCGCGGCACTTACCATCCTTTCCAATTGCGAGCACCGCTCCGCTGAGCACGAGCACGAGCACGAGCACGAGCACGAGCACGAAGACTTCCGCACTGTTCCACAATTGCGCACGCTTATTTAGTCTGATTGACAACGTTGGCGTTGGCCGACGCGCCGTTCGTCATCGCTCAAAGCTCATGACTCGTAGCGACGTAGAGTTTATCATGGCGGATCGCCTCATTACGACTTCACGGTGGCAAGAATGGCAACCTCAAAAGGGAATCATTCCCTTGGACCCCAGCGATCCGGATACACTTTACTTTCCCGTGTCGCGGTAGGCGACAACCCTGGGCGGTCCGGCAAAGTTGACCTGGCATCCCTCCTCGACGCGCCGGCACCACAGCCGGTTCGATGATTCCTGCCGCACCCCGCGAGTGAAGAACAGAACCAGAAAATGTTGCGACCGATTCCCGTTTTCGTGCTAGGCAGCCTGCTGATCGGCGTCATGTCGATCGGACCAAGGGCGAGGAGTGCCGGTGAGGAATCTGGCCCTTCGGCGAAGGACCTGTTTTCGGAATTCGTGCAGCCCATTTTTCGCTCCCACTGTCTGACCTGTCATGGCGGCGAGGATGAAATATCTGGCGAGGTTGATCTTTCGGTGATGACGACGGCCGGACAATTGAAGGAGCAGCCCGAATTGCTGGGGGATCTAATCGGTGCGATTGATTCTGGATCCATGCCTCCTGATGAAGCCGAAACGTTGAGCCTCCAGCGGCGAGAGCAACTCGTCGCTGCGTTGGAGCAACTCCTCGCTTCGGCATTGTCGGATCAGGACGCGGCACCGCGCACGCCGATTCGCAGGATGAACCGGTTTCAATACAACAATGCGGTTCAGGATCTATTTCGTTTGAAAGTCGAGGTCTTCTCGCTGCCTGAGCGGATGATGCGCGAACATGGAAGTTACTTTCGACCGAAATCGGGAAAGATGCCTGACGCCGTGGTCGTGGGAAGTAGACCACTTGGTAAGTCGCAATTGATTGAACGACGTTTGGGAGGCGTTACAGCTTTTCCCCAGGATATGCGAGCTGAACACGGGTTCGATAATCGAGCCGATCACCTATCGCTTTCACCTCTGCTGCTTGAATCATTTTTGAAACTCGGGCTGTCCATCGTGGAAAGCCCCGACTTCAATGAGAATACCTGCGGCATCTGGCAAGACTTCTTCGCCGAGCCTCCGGGATTTGAATCCGATACGGTGAGTAAAGTCGTTCGCCAGCGCCTGCGGCCGTTTCTCACTCATGCTTTCCGTCGACCAGTGGAAGCAGACCAGCTGAATCGTTACACAGCCTATGTCGTGGGGCTGATCGAATCGGGGCAATCGTTTACCGACAGCATGAAATCGGCGGCAGCCGCCACGCTCGCATCGCCCGTTTTCTTTTACCTGCGCGACCAACCAGCCGAATCAGACCGCAAGCCACTCGCGTCGCTTGATTATTACGACCTCGCCTCGCGATTGAGCTTCTTCTTATTGGGCAGCTTTCCAGATCAGCAATTGCTGTATCTCGCTGCTTCGGGGCAGCTTCACAACTCCGACCTGCTG
>JARFQX010000767.1 GCA_029287555.1 Rubripirellula sp.
ATCGAAACCCGACGCGTCAGCGAGGAACGGACCGCCGTTAATCGCCAGTAAGGGCTTCCTCGCTGACGCGTCGGGTTACGATCGGTATTAAATCGACAGGCTCGTAAGGCCTCGGGCAAGGCGCGCTGCCCGGCCGCTCACCGGCTTGTTGATTTAGTCGAAACCCGACGCGTTAGCGAGGAACGAACCGCCGCGAATCGCTAATACGGGCGTCCTCGCTCACGCGTCGTGTTGTGAATGGTATTAAATCAACAGGCCCTCACGCGTCGCGGCTCACTTAAATCAACAAGCCCTCTTGGCTCGCGGATTTGGTAACCTTTTGCCGACCGATTCAAGTCTGAACTCATCGATCGAGGTTATCACCGTGCGTGCTGGAGCCTTCCCCACGATCTTTTCGCACTTTGTGCTTTTCACCCACGCCTTGGCGGTCGAACCGGTCGTTCTCGATTTGAACGAACAAACGGATCGTCAAGTCATCGTGGACCGCGAACCGGGTCAGTACTTGGGCCATCCGACGACTTGCTTGCTGGAGGACGGCAAGACGATCCTGTGTGTTTATCCCAAGGGACACGGCAGAGGAGCGATCGTCTACAAGCGAAGCGACGATGGTGGCTTGAGTTGGAGCGACCGACTGGAGACACCGGCCAGTTGGGCCACGTCGAAAGAGGTACCCACGTTGCACCGTGTGATCGGGCCCGATGGCAAGCGACGAGTCATCATGTGGTCAGGACTCTATCCGGCCCGCCTGGCGGTCAGCGAAGACGACGGGGCGACCTGGAGTGAGTTGAGTCCGGTGGGTGACTGGGGCGGCATCGTAGTGATGGGATTCGTTGAACCGCTGCGCAATGTTCCGGGTCACGCTGTTCCGGGTCACGCTGTTGCGGGTCACGCTGTTGCGGGTCACGCCTTCGCACCGGGGCACTACTTGGCCATGTTCCACGACGATGGACGCTTCTTCACCGAAGATGGAAGGAAATCGTCGGAGTTTCGGCTCTTCAAGACTTTTTCGACCGACGGCGGATTGACGTGGTCGTTTCCCGAAGGGGTCTACCGTTCGAAGCAAGTCTATCTTTGCGAACCGGGCTGCATTCGTTCGCCCGATGGCAAGACGATGGCCGTCCTCCTCCGCGAAAATCTAAGGAAAAAGAATTCCCACGTGATCTTCTCGGAGGACGAAGGTCAAACGTGGTCCGAGCCGCGTGAATTGCCAATCGAGTTGACCGGAGATCGCCATTGTGGCAAGTATGCTCCCGACGGTCGGCTGTTCATCAGTTTCCGCTGCCGATCCCCACAGGCACTCGCAGCGACTCGACCTTTTGAAGGGGATTGGGTTGGCTGGGTCGGAACCTGGGACGACCTCGTGCAGGGCCGACCGGGTGAGTACTTTGTTCGCTTGAAGGATAACACCAAGAGCTATGACACCGCTTATCCAGGCGTCGAAGTTCTTCCGGACGGCACGTTCGTGACGACCACCTACGGTCACTGGGTCGGCGGTGAAGAGCCATTCATCTTATCCGTTCGATTCACGTTGGATCAGCTGGATCAACTTGCGGCGGCAAAGCAACCTTGATCGATCGCGAAGCCGGGGGCTGCACGCGATCGTTCAGAGAATCCACTTCGAAGGTGGGCGATACGCTCGATATGGGTAAGTCGACATGATTGTGCGAGAGTCAAAGCGTTGGATCCGGTTCCTGAAGACAACCGCGATCGGTGGGCTCATCTTCCTCCTGCCGCTGATCGTGCTCAGTGCTTTGATTGCGCAGGTTGCGTCGATCATCGCGGGACTCGAGCCGACGCTCGAGGGATTTCTGCCTGACCTGTTTAAGACACCATCTGGCATTGCCCTGTTGATCTGGTTAGCGATCATCGTCCTGGTATTGCTCTGTTTCGGTGCCGGACTTCTGGCGCGGTGGTCTTTCGGACAGCGGTTGACAAAGCTTTTCGAAAAGAACCTGTTAATGCTGTTTCCGCGCTACGCGATCATCAAGGAACAAATGGCCGACACCATTGGCGGCAGGGAGAACCGGCCGCAGATGAAGGCAGTTGCGGTGCGACTGGATGATCGACAAATGATCGGTTTTGAAACGGAGCGCAGTGAGGACGGCAGCCAGGTCGCGGTCTACCTGCCTGGTTCGCCCGACACCTGGGCCGGCCGCGTGGCGATCTTTGACGCCGACCGAGTCCAATCGTTGCCGGCCACCTTCGGTGAGACGGCCGCGACGTTCGAACAGGTTGGCCGCGGATCTTTCGGGCTGATGGAGAAGAAGGGCGGCAAGGCGGTAAGGCAGTAGGGCAGTGGGGCAGTGGGGCAGTGGGGCAGTGGGGGCGAAGGAAGAGCATAGGGGCAGATGACGCGCAAGAACCTTCCTGGCGAGAGGGACGACAAAGGCGAGGGAGAGCGCGGCTCCGCAGGGTTCAAGGGGCGGACAGGCGGCGGTTCGTGCTGGAATGCAAGCAAACCACTGGTGAACACGATTCCTGTTTTCTCAGTTTCCCGGTTTCTCTAAACTGACCGGGCGAAGCGAGCCACCCGCGCCCAACACCGACTGCCTTACTGCCTTACTGCCTTACTGCCCTACTGCCTCACTGCCTTACTGCCTCACTGCCTCCCGAAAGGACTCTGGAACCGTGACCCGACTTATCTTTACCGCTTGCGGGCTCATTCTCTGCTTGATGTCGACGGCGGCGTCTGAGGCATTGGGCCAACAGCAACAGGAACAGACGATTCAGGCTGCAACGGCCGTTTTGAACGAGACGATGTCGACGCCGGGGAATCGGATCCCGCAGGCAATGCTCGCCGATGCACATGGGGTGGCGATCATTCCGAACGTCATCAAGGGCGGCTTCGTCGTCGGTGCGAGGCACGGCCGTGGCGTGCTCTTCATCCGTGAAGCGGACGGCGTTTGGCACGCGCCGGTGTTCATCACCTTGACCGGCGGGAACATCGGCTGGCAGGCCGGACTGCAATCGTCCGACATCATCCTGGTATTCAAGACGCAACAGAGCGTCCAGGGGATCCTGTCGGGCAAGCTGACCCTCGGAGCCGACGCGGCAGCCGCGGCGGGACCGGTGGGCCGACAGACCGCGATGGCAACCGACGGCAAATTGTCTGCCGAGATCTACACCTATTCGCGCAGTCGAGGACTCTTTGCCGGTGTTTCGATCGATGGATCGGTGCTGCGGATTGATCAACTTGCGACCGGTGCCTATTACCAGACCTCGACGCCGGGACAAGCGATGGTGATACCGCCGTCGGCCCAGCAGTTGACTCAGACGGTTGCAGCCTATGCGGCGGGATCGGGCGAGCCGGCGCCGGCGACAGCGGGCGGGCCTGGAACGCCTGGAGCGACGCCAATTCCCGGAGCAACTTCGATTCCTGGTGCACCGCCGGCCAACGTGCAACCGCCCGCTGCTGCTGCACTGCAACATCGGGCCAACGACGAAGATGTGCTTCGCAACCAGTTAACGCAGTTGGCGCCGCAGCTTTACGAATTGATCGATGACCAGTGGAAGCAATACTTGGCGCTTCCGTCGTCGATGTTCTTAACCGGGCCGCATCCGTCGGCTGCAGAGATTACCGAGACGCTTCAGCGATTCGATCGGGTGGCGAACGATCCCGCGTTTGCTCAACTCGCGGCGCGACCTGAGTTTCAATCGGTTTACGGGTTGCTCAAGCACTACCAGCAGGCGTTGACGTCGGTCGCGACATCGGTCAGCCTTCCACCACCTCCGAATTCTGGTGCCCCCGCCATCCGCTGATCGGCCGTGCCCGGTATAGTTTTGCCACGAAGCAACACGAATCTTCACGAAGGGAGTGACC
>JARFQX010000783.1 GCA_029287555.1 Rubripirellula sp.
ACCTCGATTCTCCAAGTGCTCTAGCGCCCTCCCGATATGCTTGTCGTACCATTCGACTTCGATCGCATAGTCCGCCAAGTCACCCCGAATGATTTCGTTGTCGGGATAGTAGGACGGCACCGTGACCTTACTCAGGTCACGCCCGTCTAGCTTCCAGTTGTCCTTTCCATAACCGCGGTGTGGTTCACGTGTACCCAGCCAAAAACAGAATGGTTGGTCCTCCGGACGATCATCGAGAAAGTCTGCAAAATTCGCCGCGTAGTCGGTATTGCTGATACCTTGATACGGAGGTTTCTTGGTTCGCTTGGCCCAGGCATGACCGGCAGGGTTATCGCTCTTGAACCCCGATTTACCGCCGTCGACTCCCTTCCAAATACCTGGTCCCCAGCCTTTTCCGGTGTAACCGACGAAGTAACCGTTCTCTTCGAGCAGATACGGATAGAACTTCCATTTCTCCGAAAGAAAAGGATTGTGGTTGCACGCCTCTTCGAGTTGCCATGAATAGCGTCCAGTCAGAAGACAGGCGCGAGCCGGCGCGCACTTTGGGTTACAGTTGTAAGCGTTGGTAAACAGCACGCCTTCCCTAGCGATCCGATCGAAAGCAGGCGTTTTGACATACGTGCTTCCGTAAACACCCATGCTGTCGCGCGAGGCATCATCGGCAATGATGAACAAGATGTTCGGGCGATCCGCGGCAATGGCTGCCGACGATGTCAATAGAATCAAGCTGCAGGTGAGTCGAAGCATCTTGGTCATTTCTCCGAATTTGCTTTGTGGGATGGCGGGCCGGTCGACGTCGGGCTGAGGCCCATCACGGACTGGGAGAGTTGTATATGGGCTTGGCCAACACAGACGACCCCAGGGATTGCCTGAGACTATCGCAGCAACATTTTCTTTTCAGCAGAGACTTGCGGTTAGATCTGGTAGACACGTTTAGAGGCTGCCAAAAAACCTACCTTGAGAGCCGTCTGATTTTGGCATGAAATTTGCGCCCAACCATGTCCGTTTCTTGTCTGGTACACAAGGAGAACGGCCATGGCGGACGCACGAATGCCTATGAGTTTCTATGAGTTGGCCCGAAAATTGTTGCCTGCCGAGCAGGAAGTTGGCCCTCAAGGTGGCCGACCACCAATTGGGCATTATAAGGTGTTGAAGGTGATCTGGTTTGTGTTGGTTACCTTTTCGGCAAGATGACACGTGCAAGATACTCTGTCGCGATGGAGATTCGAGAGAAGCTTCGCAACGGCGAGAACTGGCCAGACACTCTTTGGAGAGAAGATCAATTGGACGGCGATATCCGGTAGCGTTCTTGGAGAACAACAGATCTGACGAGTGGGACCAATCACCGGCTGATGGGATTTACTTGTTTGTAGTGGTATCCTGACTCACATGACCGATGTGACGCAAATTCTCTCGCAGATCGCTTTCCTGCCTCGCTGCCAGAAACTGGCCAACGAGAAGCCTGGCCCGATCTTGCGGGCGATACCGGTTTATTCGGCTCGACGAAGGTCGTTTTAAATTTGGTTTCAAAGTACTTGTCTTTCGACAAGCTGGCATTTGATTGATTGCATACGATTCCAACCATTGACATAATCAGTCACTGCTCACTCGTCCCCCCCGCCACATTCGGAGAGAAACAATGTTTAGGACGTGCTTGTTCCTGATTGCTGCTTGCGCTTTTGGCGGAGTCTTTTCACAGAACGTACTCGCCGATGAACCTCATGAAGTTTGGCTCAAGGCGATCGAGGGAACGTGGACTTGGAATGATGACGATCGGGGTAGGGTAACAGTCACTTTCAAGCCACATGCAGAGGGTGAATGTGTTGTGGGCGTGGGAAAGGATGGCAACGGTTCTTTCGTTACAATCATCGGTTGGGAGGCATGGAGCAAGTCACTTACCGATACCGGTTTTCACTCGAGTGGTGGTGGTGGCCGAATCGTGTACGACGAGGTTACTGAAACAACTTTGAAGGGCGTGCGTACGGGGGCAGGGCCCGGCGGAGAGCCGCAGCCTGAATCTAACTTCCACGTGGTTCGAGATGGCAATTTAGTCACGGTGACCGCCACCGACGCTAACGGCAAAATGACCAAGAACGTCTTGACGAAGGTAGTGAAGAAATAGCCAGCATACGGCAAGAGCCATTGGCTGTGCACTTGCGGATTTGACTGCGGTGGCTGACAGCGCTGAATGTGAACCAAATAATAACGCAGTTGGCTCCAAAGAGCATCTATGGCTTCCACCAATTCCATCCCGAAAGAGCTCGGCGATTTCGAGATCCTCCGCGAATTGGGTCACCACACGTTTGTCTTAATGTTCAGCCCGATCTGAACGACCAGCTCCCCAGGAAACGTGACAAGCACGAAGTCACCAATTCGAAGCCCGACACTTTCACCTCCGACGAGAAGCCTGTGATATCAGCCGTGTTTGCATTTCCGGGAACACCTTGAATTGGGTGGCACGCAAAGTTGTAGACGACCGCCAACGTCGATCCGTCCTTTCGATCGAGTCGCAGGATTCCGATTTCAGGGTCGATTGGGCCGACAGCGGCAACCTCGTCATCCGCGGGCATCGAGTACGCGTGTCGGACATCAACTTCTTTGCCACTGCTAAGTTTCAATCGGCGATTCTCCTGGATTCGATCTTCGTGCCCTATACCCACACCAACTCGAACCGACCATGTTCTCGGTCGCTTGCCTGATAGCTTGCACCGTTCGGTCATCGATGTCCCTGCAGGGGACGCCGTGACAGTGACTGGCGTTGATCAGCACGTTTTCCGGTCGGATCTTCAGCTCCTTGTTGACGACTAGAACAGTCCAAGCAAACTTGACAAATGATGTTCTCATTTCAGCGATCCATATTCGGATTGGGGGTAGACTGAGGCGCGGTTCAGTTCACTTCGCGGGTTCGGGTCTTGATCGCCGCCGCAACCCATCGTGAACAGCGCTTTGACGCCCGGGTGGTCTTTTTCGAAATGCTCTCGCCTAACCAGCGTAATCACCCAGCCCGTGGCGGAAGCCCATCGTCGTGTTGTGGGAGTTATGTTGCCAGCGCTTCCGCTACAATTATTGTCTGATCAAAAGAGTGGCAAATAGGCCGTCCGAAGAACGTAAATGCGTTTCCATGATCAATTCGCAGTTCTGTCTAGCTCGGAAATCCCCACAGTGAACCGCATCGCTTTCATTCTGGTGTTTGTTGCGTCCGTGTCGTTCGTTTGCGCTGCGGACACGCCGGGAAGTTCCGCAGATGTCGAACACTACGAACGAAAGATCCGTCCACTTCTAATCAATCATTGCTATGAATGTCATTCGTCCGAATCCGAACCGGTACACGGCGGACTTAGAGTGGACAGCCGCCCTGCCTTAACGAAGGGCGGTGACAGCGGATCGGCAATCGACCTAACCGATTCGAATGCCAGCCTGATTCTCGAAGTCGTCAGATACCACGGCGACATTCAGATGCCTCCGAAGGGAAAACTATCGAAGCGCGAAATCGCTGAACTGACGAAGTGGGTCGAGAACGGTGCTCCAATGCCCGCCGCCCAGGACGATGTCCCGGGGCACAACGACGATATCGACTTCGTTGCAGCGCGTGATTTCTGGTCATTCCGACCGTTTCAAATTCACCAACCACCAAATGTAAGTGACGATTCGTGGCCGCGGTCAAAGCTGGACCAATTCGTTCTTGCCGCGATGAATCGCGAAGGGTTAACGCCGTCACCGCAAGCTGATCGGAGAACGCTTGTCCGGCGGCTGTATTTCGATTTGACGGGTCTGCCGCCCAGTCCTGAAGAGGTGGAGTCGTTCGTCAATGATGACTCACCACAAGCGTTTGAAGTGCTGATGGATACGTTGCTGGATTCACCCCACTATGGAGAGAAATGGGGGCGGATGTGGCTGGATCTGGCACGCTACACGGATCGCACTGCCACGTGGCTTTACGCGACCGGGCAGGCACATCTTTACCGCGACTGGGTCATTGCGGCGTTCAACCATGACATGCCATACGACGAATTTATTCATCGACAGTTGGCGACCGACCTGATGCCCGAAACCGGACCCGAGGACATGCCCGCCTTGGGCTTTCTTGCCCTGAGTCCGACGTATTGGAAGGAACTGAAACTGCCGAGCGAGATCATCAAGACGATCGTTGCCGACGAGTGGGAGGAACGCGTGGATGCTGTCTCGCGGACTTTCCTCGGACTCACCGTCGCCTGTGCTCGATGTCACGATCACAAGTTCGACCCGATTACGTCGGAAGACTACTACGCCCTCGCCGGTGTGTTTGCCAGTTGTCGCCAGACAGAACGTCCCATCATTTCCGAAACTTTGTACGCGCCGGTTCGCACTGCCAAGAACGAAGTCAAGAAGCTTGAGGATAAATTGACGACTCTGAAAAAGCAAAAGCCGTTGCCAAAGGACAAGATCGCAGCACTGGACGAAGAGATCTCCAGAATAAAAGCATCGACGCTGCATTTCGACACTCCCATGGCCAATGCAATTTCGGAAGAATCGATGTTTGTGGTCCGCGCTGGAAAGTCGCCACAAGATGGGACACGACTCGACTACCGCCCCGAACCTCGGGATCTGGCGTTGTATGTCCGCGGCAATCCGAATCGCCCAGGGCCGGTTGTTCCGCGTAGGTTTCTGACAGTGCTGACGACCCCGAAGGCCTCAACCGATGCGCCGCATAGGTTCACAAACGGGAGCGGTCGACTGGATCTGGCAAGATCCATCACGGGAGACGCCGCATCCCTGACCGCGCGAGTCATCGTCAATCGAATCTGGCACGAACATTTTGGACGAGGCATCGTCGACACACCAAGCAACTTTGGTCAGCAAGGTGATCGACCGTCACATCCTCAGCTCTTGGATCATCTGGCGGCTCGGTTCATTGAGAACGGCTGGTCCATCAAGCAATTGCATCGAGAGATTCTGACATCGGCCGCTTGGCAGCAATCGTCCCAACACGACGAACAGCGAGTTCTTGCGGATCCGGACAATCGTTGGCTTTCACGTGCGAACCGACGGCGTCTGAGCTTTGAAGCTTGGCGAGACTCTATGCTCGCAGCTTCCGCGGATCTTGACCTGACCATTGGAGGACCGTCGGTCGATCTGGAAAGCGGCGACAATCATCGTCGTACGGTTTACGCCACCATTCATCGTCGCGACATGTCGACGACACTAACGATGCATGACTTTCCCGATCCGACTCAACACAGCCCCACTCGGTCACAGACCACGACGGCTTTGCAGGGACTTTACGCATTGAATGGGCCTTTGCTGAACCAGCAAGCAAGGGCTTTGGTGCAAAGACTGCAAAAGGACAGCGACAACGACTACCAGCGAATCGATGATGCCTACCATCTGTTGTATTCACGTTTGCCGACCAACGCGGAACGCGCGGCCGGCCTCGAGTTCCTGGGAACCTCCGAAGAATCAGAGTACGCTCAATGCTGGAAACAATACGTGCA
>JARFQX010000784.1 GCA_029287555.1 Rubripirellula sp.
AGTGATGGGATGCTCAGCTGCGGCAGGGGTGATGGTGGCTTCTGGAAAGATCTTGGCGAATGACTCGTGATGGGGACAGGTGCGGTTGGCAAAGTAGCCTCCGAGCCACCGCAGCAACGGATGATCGCCATCGGGCTGAACGTCCTCGCCGCGCAGGCCCGTGGCGTAGTGAACACAGACGATGCCCGCGCCTCGGCGCATCATCACCTCCAAATCAGCAAGGTTCTGTCGCGGATTTGGAAGGCGGTTTGGCGGGAACGTGTCGCCAATGAATACGATGACCGAAGCGGCATCACGCAACGACTCGTGCGGCCAGCCTTCCACCACGTCCGCGCTGACGCCCGGGACATTTTCCATCCGTTCGATGCAGTGTTTCATCAAACGGCCGCCCGCGGCCACCTCGTGCGAACCGGGTGGATGATTACTCGGGCCAACAACGATGAGCACGCGTGTCGACTCACTTGCCCGAACAGACGGAATGCAGCAGACCAGGACAAACAGTAGTATGGTTGGCAGTTTCATCGTTTGAGCTCTTTGACTGTGGTGCGGTCGCTTCGTGATCGCTATCTATTTGGTCAGCGTCACTTTGTGTAGGCTTGATGTGAAATCCAGGCCATTCTACAAGACAGCTGAAGTGTTTGCCGGCCGATAGGGGAGACGTGAGTGTCCAACTCGAATCTCGAGATTCTGGCCTATGAACTTAGTCCGCTGGGGCCTTTGTGTCTGCGGCGGCGTGAATTGCTCTCGCAACCAGGTACGATCGTCACCGAGGTGACGCTGAATCACGAATTCTTGATGAGCAGCCTGTACACCGACTCGGAACGGGAGTTGGCGAGCACGGCGCTGCAGATGCATTCCGGCAACAACCTTCGGGTGTTGGTCGGCGGACTCGGGCTCGGCTATACGGCCCGTGAAGCCCTGCTGTCCAATCGTGTCGCCCGCGTCGAGGTCGTGGAGTTACTGCCTCAAGTGATCGACTGGCTTGCCACGGGCTTGGTGCCGCTCTCGGCGGAACTGAACAACCAGCAACGGTTGGTCATCACGCAAGGCGATATCTATCGAAGGCTCGAAGGTCCAGTGGACAAACTGTTCGATGTTATTCTCATTGATGTCGATCACTCACCGGACGAGCGACTCGATGACAAAAGCCACGGGTTCTACACGACCGAGGGACTCATGGCTGCCCGGCGCCACCTCGCCGCCGACGGTGTACTAGCGGTCTGGTCTTACGCCGAGAGTTCACCGTTTGCTGATGCGCTTCACTCGGTCTTCAAGCAGGTTGACGTCAAGCCGGTCACGTACGACAACCATCTGATTGACGAGCAGTTGACCGACTGGCTGTTCTTCGCCCGCGGATAGCGTCAACATCGCTTCGCTAGAAGAGCATTTTCAAATTTCTCGTAGGCGGCAAACGATAGTCGCCGATCGCTCCGCCGATCGTATTGCGCTATGAAACTACGATCGGCCGAGCGAACGGCGACTATGTAATTCTTGAAAAAGCTTTAGGTAGGCAGGCGATTGATCCGTCGTTGAATGTCCGTTTCCAAGATGCCGAACGTCGCCTCGTGACGTGCCACGGTGATCTGTAAAACACTCAGCAATCGCTTGGCCGTGTACCAGTTGGTCACGATCCGCTGAGACACGACGATCGGTTGCTGAGGAGTGCCCACCGGCTGAGGATTGAGTCCAAAATCCATTAGCAATTCCTCCGGCGTCCCCGAGATGCGGCAGAAATTCGCGTAGCCGGCGGCAGTTTCGGAATCGTCGACCTGCACCCTTTGCGGTGTGATGGGGCGGGCCGTCGAGGACGGATCTTCCGAGGACAGGTCTGCCGCCTGCTCGATACCGTGGTCGCTGATGCTTGGGTTTTCCATGGCAAGTTTCCTTCACTGGTTCAAATCAAATTCCTGAAGTGATGCCTTAAGCGATCGCTTCATCCGAGAGATCGTCATCACCAAGGACTCTCAGTGACGGGGGGCCAGGCGGCCGGCAGAGATTCCCGGCGCGAAATGCCTCGGCCAGGGCCGAGGGAACTTCCGCTTCGGCCAGCACCAAGGCGGCACGATTCTCAGCAACCTTGGCTCTCATCTGCTGGAATTGCGCGATTGCTTCGGCGCGACGTCTTTCGGCAAGTGCCCGCGCCATTCGCACGTCGGCGGCCGCCTGATCGATCTGCAATCGCGCACCGATGTTCTCTCCCACATCAACGTCGGTCACGTCGATGGAGACAATTTCAAAGGCAGTGTTGGAGTCGAGCCCACGCTCGAGCAGACTCTTTGAAATGCGACTTGGCATTTCCAGGACGTCCATGTGGGATTCGGACGAACCGACTGCCGAGATCATGCCTTGCCCAACTCGCGCGATGATCGTTTGGTCGGTTGCCCCACCGATCAACTGGTCAAGGTTGGTGCGAACCGTTACCCTCGCTCGGACCCGCAACTCGACGCCGTTTTTGGCAACGGCGCTAAGCATCACCGAGCCTCGGCCAGGATCCGGGCAATCGATCACTCTTGGCGACACGCTGGTTTGCACGGCGCCGAGCACATCTCGACCCGCCAAATCAACCGCAGTGGCTCCGTCGAAGTCCAAATCAATGCCAGCGCGATGTGCGGCGATGATCGCACGCATGACGTGCATCACGTCGCCACCGGCCAGGAAATGCGCCTCCAAACGCTCAGTCCGCAGGCTCTGCTGCTGAGCGTGTCCCAGACCTGCCTGCTTGGCCATGATCTTGGCGGTCACGATCGTGCGTGAATCGACCCGACGGAAAGTCATCCCAATCAGGCTTGCGAAGGTGACCCTTGCTCCGGACATGTAAGCCTGGAACCAAAGTGCGCCGTAATTGACCAACACCGCGGCTAACCCCAAGACCAACAAGACAGCAACGACGATCGCTGAAATCGTCAACTGGGTTTGCAGATTTGCAATGGTGGCTGTGGCAGACGCGAGAGGTTGTAACGGTTGATTCAAGCCTCACCGCCGATGTCCGACGTGACGGCGGCTTGCAGTAAAAGGCTCTCGTACCCACGAATTGTTACGTGTGAGCGAAACCCTACGCAAACATTGCCGCTGCTGTTGATATCGACGGCCGCGGAGGTTGGTTTGCTTTCGATTCGATCGCGGATCTTGTGAAGAGACTCCGTCGGCGAATGGGATTCATTTGGATTGGTCATAAGGGAGCCTCCGCGACGCACTCCCAGTGGGCTTGAGAGCAAAATAGAATTCCCCGGATCTGTTCACTGTTGAGGCTTTGCGGCCTGGCCAAGTCGGCCGAAGCCTAGTCCTAAGTGCGGCTCTTCTTCCGATTGGGCGTTGCGGCCTCAAGATCGCTACACCGCTGCCTCAACGAGCGGAAGGGCATTCCCTCTTTCAATTCGTAACGTTCGGCGCGTAGAAACCAGAACGCCAAACCTCCGGTGTTATGGGCGGGCGTGCGAGCGGCTCCCGACGCACGGACCCCGAGCGATCCCTTGCGACCCGTTTTTTCCCATCCGCGACGCTCCATGATCATCCGCACCAAGACTCCGATCGCTTGCCGAAACCGATTGTTGCGTTTGATTTGCGCCGTGGCCAGAAATCGATCAATCTCGGGCACCGATTCCAATTCTCGTACGACACCAGCCAACGGCGAGCGATCGTGGTGCAGTTCCGATTCCTCCATGCGCCGTTGGTGGTCGGCCTGATTGAAGAACTCAAGCACACGATCAAATGGTTGCTTCGGGTCGTTCACCACATCAGCAAAGGTTCTTCCTTGATGGTCTTTAAGAAATTCTGCTCGGGTGATACGGATGTTCGGCATACCAGCTCTCGGTTTCGTCGCTGCAAAACCCGATTCTGCAGGTTCAATTTTTGTAGATGCAGATATCGTATGCACGGTTACGTCTCCGGGCAAGCATGATTTCCTGCCGCTGGTGACTGAACGCAAACGAAGCATCCGTCGCCCCCGTCCCACGGAGTGGCCGTCAGCGGCCACGGAACCCTCATGCCGGCTCACGACGCATGATTCCTCACTCACGCTTATTGGAGTGGCGATTTTTTCGTAACCCGACGCGTGAGTTTTACAGTTGCGCTATCGGATATCACCCTCCCGCCTGGAAGGTTGTGCAGTTCTTCAGTTGGCGGTACTACACGACGTAATTGCATCACCCTCCCGTTTCGGGAGGGTGATGCAATCGATGGAAACCGCTGCATTGACTGGCTTTAAGAACTGCACGAACGGCTTGCGCTCGGGCTCGGCCGAAAGCGCGAATTCAAAACTCGCGCATCGGTGGTGAACCCCGGGGAGATCAGTGCCGAATTAGTCTTCGACAAGCTCGACCCTTTCAGCCCGCGGGCCTTTGGGTCCTTGGCCAACTTCGTAGCGGACCCGTTGGCCCTCGCGTAGTTGTTCAAAACTGACGCCTTCGACCGCCGAACTGTGAAAGAACATGTCTTTCGCGCTGCCGTCGCTGATGAAACCAAACCCCTTGTCGGTGATTCGCTTGATTGTACCTTCCATACTTCTCTCCAATGGCTGAGAACGACTACGTCCAGTTTGGCAACACGAAACGCTCGTGTAGACCGGGCTGGTCGAATGTGTTTGTTGTGAGATGCGGTGTTTCATTGACCTCCGCGAAAGCAAACCGACTCCGATGAGTTTACCTCTTGCGGTTTTATTGGCAGTCGCCCCCAGGTGGAGTTGTCTGTCGCGGGTGTTCCGTTTGGTGGGACGGCGAAAAAATCCTCAACCGCTGATTCATGCGAAATGCGGGCACCGCAACTCTCAGGCAATCAGTCATTCAATCCTTCTCTGAGTCGATCGATGGAAACAGAGCAGGAATAACGATAAACATTCTTGCCGTTGGCACGCTGGAGCGAATAGAGGGCCACGCTCGTTAGCGGACTGGCTATCCCGTCAGGCTGCCGGAGGTCTTGTCTTTCGAGTAGCCGATATACGTTTTCCACTACCACCCAAATGACGCTTTTCGGAAGTGAACGAACCTGGGCATAGCGAATCTCGAGATGGCCATCGCATGGACCGCCGATGAACTCAATCTGCAGAAAGCGACTGGAATCTTTCCCATATTTAAGCATTGGATTCATCGCGCCCGCCTCTGCTGCGCACCAGCACCAACAACCCAGCGATCTCTACAAGCGACCAAGTGGGACGGAAGCTTTTCTGGCATCCGCGATGCGACCAAGCCATGTTCAAGGCTAGCCGCTCATCATGGCTGGAGACTCGATCGAAAACATCAATTGAACTCAAGTGGAGCTCAGCCGGCTGGTGGGGGGATAGGACGAGTGGACGGCGCAAGTTGCAGCAACACCTTGCGGAGATGCGAATTTCGTATCTGCGTGATTGTATCGCTCAAATACGCTGACGCAATGGGAAATCCTGGTTGCGGCCAGGCAACGGTGAGCCCGAGTTTTTTTCGAAGCTCGCCAACCCATGACTCATGCTGAAGTTAAACACGTTTGTGCGAGCGACGCTCCGCTCTCTTTTGCATCAAGGTGTTGCATCAAATCGTCTCACAAGGCACAAAGTCGAGGCGAGTGTGAAC
>JARFQX010000854.1 GCA_029287555.1 Rubripirellula sp.
CCCATCACGGGCAACTGGCTGACCAACGAGATCTCGTTACAAAGCGCATCGACGTAGCGTTGCACCTCCGCAGCATTGACATCCGTGAAGACCTTGAAGTAGCAAAACTTGCAACGCTTGCGGCAAAACGGGATATGCAGGTAGAGGCCAAGTGGCGTCTGCTCACGGGGGGCGGACTCCAATGCTTCGCGAACCGCGGGCAACTCATCAGCCGACCACTGACTGTAGGGTGGATAGTTCGAGATGAAGTAGCTGCCAACTTCGGTCTTCTTCTTCTTGTCGCTTGCGGCGGATGACATGTTCAAGCCGAGGTAGGAGAGGGAGGCGATTTGGTTTCGAACGCCCTTGGGTTCCCGCAAGAGCACTTCCATGAATCAATTCGGTCGTCCGGCAATGAGCTCCGACGCCAAAACTGGAGACGCCGAAATTGGAAATGCCCGGAATCAACGATCGCTCGATGACCGGCCTATAGTGTGAACCGGTTGACCGACCATGTTAAGGCGCGGCACCAATAAACGACTCTCGCGGGGGCCGTTTCCAAAGAACGGTGGCGGTTTCCAAAGAAGTTGGTGCGATCGGGCCGCCGATGCCGGACGAATGCTTGATCGGCGACAAACGGCAATCACCGACCCTCGGTCGAACTGCCGCTGGTCTTTTCCCGGGCAAAGCAGCGAACCACCCCCCGATCGTCCGAAATGTAAAGCGCCCCGCCCGCGATGGCGGGGCTCGCCAGAAACTCGCCGCGAATCTCGTAAACCCATTTCTCCTTGCCGTCGGCCAACGAGAGGCGGATCAGACGCCCGTCTCGCGCGGCGATCCAAACGTCCTTGCCCGCGATCACCGGCGAGGCATCGGCGCGCTTTCGCAACGTGTAACGCCATTGTCGCTCGCCCGTGTCAACCGAAAGGGCATCGATCTGTTTGCCCTCGCTGCAAACGATGACGAGGTCTTCTGAGACCGCGGCACTGGTGCGGTATTGCTGCAGTCGATCTTCGTCACTGTGATTCCAGAGTTGGGCTGGCTTTTGCCAATCGAATGCGTAAACGACCCCATCCATGATCGGCAAGAAAGCCTTGTTGCCCTGGACCGCCGGTGTGCTTCCGGTGGGGCCTCCCAGGGGAAGCGGTTCCCCGATCGCCTTGCCCGTTTTCAAATCGACCATGTGCAATTGTCCGTCGCAGCCGCCCAGGAAGGTCCGGTCACCCGCCACCGTGGGGCTGCAGCGGATCTGGTCATCGGTCTCGTAGGTCCACCTTGGCGTTCCATCGGCCATCGCGAAACAATAGAGACGACCGTCTTGGCTGGTCACCAGCACGTTGTCTTGGTGGAAGCCGACCGATCCGTAGATTTCTCCCTCGGTTGTTTGTTTCCAAATCTCCTCGCCGTTCTTTGCATTCACCGCGTAGAGATTGCCGTCGACATCGCCGATAAAGACCCGATCACCGTGCAGTGCGGGTGAAGCGAGGAAGATGGTGTCGAAGTTCCGCCTCCAAATCTCTTGACCCTCTTCTTGATCGATTGCGTAGAGGGTACCCGTGACGTCGGCGACGATCACCCGGCCCTGGTCGACCACGGGCGAGGATTCAATTCCTTCGTCGGCCTCGAATTCCCAGCGAACGACCAGATCATCGGCAAGGGTTTGCTCGGCTCGTCCCGTCGATTGGGCATCGCCGCGCGGCAACAACCATTGATCGGGCGGAGCAGCCGGCAGCGTTCCACCGGCGGTGGCAAATCCAGCGGCGAAAGCCAAGAGCATCCGCCGGAAAACGTATCGACCAATCGTGACAGTGAACATGTGCATCCGAGTCTGTGAATCCTCGAGTCTGTGAATCCTGTGGAACCGAAGCTTCGAGACCGGGGAAAGAACCCCGATGAAGAAACCAGGATGTGCAAAAAAGACCCCCGCTCGCTCGAACGGTGGCATCTATTATAGGCTCTCCTAGGAAAATGTCGTCGAGCCGGGCGGTTCGCCACCCCCGCCGACGGAACTTCGACTTACTAACCCCGCATTGATCTCCCTGCCTTCATGATATGTGTCACTCTCGGCCGCAGCCGCCACAAGCGGATGATCGCCGAACATCAATACCTTGTCGAACAGGGCGCTGACCTCGTCGAACTTCGGCTGGATTACATCGGCCGGGCTGTCAGTCTATCTCGTCTGATCGATCACCGCCCCGGTCCGGTGGTCGTCACGGCGCGACGTCGCGTCGACGGTGGTCGATGGCTCAAGACCGAGCAGGAACGATTGATGCTGCTACGCAGCGCGATCGCCATGGGGGTTGAATACGTCGACATCGAAGCTGACATCGCGGCACAGATCCCGCGCTACGGCGACACCAAGCGGATCATCAGCTACCACGACCTGGATGAGACACCGGATAACCTCGAGGAGTTGCATGCTGCGATGGCAGAGGAGGATGCGGACATCGTCAAGATCGCGACGATGGCCAACTCCTTTTCGGACAACCTGCGGATGATCGACCTGGTTCGCTCGGCAAAGGTCCCCACGATCGGCATCTGTATGGGCGAAATCGGAGTGATCACACGACTGCTGGCCAACCGCTTGGGATCGCCCTTCACCTACGCGACGTTCTCCGGAGGCCGAAAGATGGCGCCGGGCCAACTCGATTGGAAGGAGATGACCGACCTGTATCGGTACGACACGATCGACGACAAAACGGAGTTCTTCGGCGTGATCGCCGATCCGGTCGGACACAGTTACAGTCCCTTGCTTCACAACCGGGCTTTTCAGGATCAAGAACTCAACGCGCGCTACTTTCCGTTTCGCGTTCCCAAGAGCGACCTTTACAACTTCATGCGTGAAATCCACCGGCTTGGCGTGGGCGGCTTGAGCGTGACGATTCCGCATAAAGAGCAGGCTCTCGAGTTTTGCACCCAGGCGGAATCGAGCGCGACGGGAATCGGTGCCGTCAACACGCTGGTCTTTAGTGGTGACGATTGCCTGGGCTACAACACGGACTACCGGGCGGCGATGGACTGCATCGAGGAACTGTTCAAGATCGACCGCAAGCAGGAACGCGCCATGCAAGGCCTGACCTGCCTGGTGCTGGGAGCCGGGGGAGTCTCACGGGCGGTCGCCTGGGGTCTGCGTCAACGGCACGCCGATGTCATGATTGCTTCACGGACCTTCGAACGAGCGCAAATCCTCGCGGCGGAATTGGGATGCCGCGCCATTGAATGGCAGTTCCGTCACGACCCCAAGATCAACCTATTGGTCAACGGGACGCCGGTCGGAATGCACCCGGATGTCGACAGTTCCCCGTACGACGCGGCTGCGATGAACCAGTTCATGGCGGTGTTTGATACGGTCTACAACCCGGAAAATACGCTGTTGATCAAGCACGCCAAGCGAGCGCAATGCCGCATCATCACCGGCATCGACATGTTTGTGCGGCAGGCGGCGTATCAGTACAAATTGTTCACCGGGCGCGACGCACCATCGAAACTGATGCGGAAAACCATCAAAGAGGCCACCAACCCGGTGAAGTTGAATTGAGCGACCAGGACGCTTCCGAACCCCGGCCAGCCCGAACGCTTCCTGACGGCGTTACCATCCGCCAAGCACTCCCCAGCGACGCTGAATTGATTCACGTGCTGTTGCGGCCGTACGTGATGCAGCGATTGCTGTTGTCACGCACCGAAGCCGAAATTATCGAGTTGACCCGACATGGTTTTGTCGCCGAGCAAGACCAGGGCGATGCAAGCCCGGAATTGATCGGTTTCGCCGCCGTGGAAATCTACAGTCCAAAACTTGCCGAGCTGCAATGCTTGGCGGTGAAGACGCCATTCCGGGGAACCGGGGTCGGTCGCGCTTTGGTCCAAAAATGTCTCGATCGCGCCCGCGATTTGGACGTCATGGAAGTGATGGCGATCAGCTCGTCGGAAATCTTCCTCCGCGGTTGCGGGTTCGAATACGCGTTGCCCGATCAAAAGAAGGCGTTGTTCTGCCAGCTCCGCCCACGTCTACACGAATGAGCAATCGTGAAGGATCATCCCCGATCGCGACCGGCAAGGGCTTGATCAGTCAGATCGTCGTCGTCCTCTTCGTGACCTTGGTGCGTTTCATGCAACGCTTCGACCGAGGCGTCCGCAGCGTCTGAGACCTGGCGTCGCGGTGGGTCATCGCGCAACCAAAACGGAATCAGCATCACCGCGACGACCCAGGCGAGCACCACCCAGGGCTGACCATTGTCGGAGGGCCAGTACCAGCTGCCATCGCCGCCGAGACGATCGGTTGTCGGGGCGTGCAAGTGTCGCCAAAAGACCAATTGGAATGCCAACGCAAGCGGCACGGCAATCGCGAAACGACCCAATGTCTCACGCGGTGGCCGGAGCCAGACGTTCAATCCCACGGCAAAGATAGCAGCGATCACCGTGACGGCAATCGACGCCTGCCAACCGACGACGATGGCCGGGATCGACAAAATCACGATCAAGTCGATCAGCCGGGTGGTCGATCGACCGAGCGGATCAAGCTTGGGATCCGCGTCGGGACAAAACCCGCGAGCCAAGTAGCGTGCCAGAATGGTCGCGGCGGCAAACGCGGTCACCAAGCGAACGATTGCATCGACGTACAAACCATCCGGACGCCAACTCGGACCGACGCGCATTTGCCACGGCACAACCATCAGGGCCGGGTAGGCCAACATCGGCAGCACCGTGAGCATCGCAGCCCATCCGACCAACTTGCCCGGCAATCGGTTGCCGTCCAAGCGGATCAGTCCACACGCCCAGGCCACCGCCAGTGCCGCCGAATGATAAAGCACCGTGAGCAGAATCTTGCCGTCGACAACCGGCGCACGAAACGGTCCGTTGTGAACGTGAACGACCTCGCGTGGCAAGTTCAATTGGTAGATCTCGGCGACGGCCACGGCCGTGATCGTCGACCCCACGGCGGCCTCGACGATGGGGTAGCGAATCGAAATCGGAAGTCGGCATCGATAGCACCTGCCCCCCAAAGCCAGCCAGCCGAAAATCGGGATGTTGTCACGAGCACGTAACTGAGCCTGGCAGCGTGGACAATGGGACCTGCCGTTGATCGTTTCCCCCCGCGGCATTCGCCAGGCCACCACATTGAGGAAGCTGCCCACGGACGTACCGACCCAGAAGCACCAAAGAAAAACCACCATGTCGATCGCGCGGGGCACGATCAATTCGGAAGGACTGACAAGCGGGTTGTCTCGAGCTTGCAGGTGGGGGAGCCCGAAGATGTAGGCGACAATCGCGGCAGTTGTCCCCGCAACGGCGATCAGGAGTGGGTATCGGATCGATCTGCGCCGCCGCGACAAGTTGAGCTCGAATCAAAGGTGTAAGGGAAGGAGGTTGCCCGCAATCTTATCGAAGACGTTTCTCGGCACGCAATTTGTCTGACGCCGCCTCCATCGTAGCAGCTTGACCTATCGCCTCGCCGGTTTCGTCGCCAGGCACGCCGGTTTCGAGGCACGCCGGTTTCGTCGCCAGGCAAAATCCAGACGCCTCCCAACCGCCCGGACCCCGGCCTTGCGGCACGCCGCCTGGGAAGGCGTTAGAATGCGAGGATCCCGTTTTAAGGTCTTGCTTCATGGAATCTTCGCCGCAGTTCTTTACCGTCTCCGCAGTGGATGGCGTTCCTGAATTGATTTTGGGGACCGCCGACTTCGTGAGCCGTCCGATTATCGTCCTTGCCCAAGACCAAATCATTGAATACATCGATAACACCAAGCCCGAGCGTTTGGTGATCAATTTTAAGAACGTCGGCCACATCTCTTCCGAGTTCATCACCGCGATGATCCACGTTCGGGATCATGTCAAGGGAAACGGCGGCGAGCTCAAGCTCTCCCACATGAACGACTCTGTGTATGCTCCCTTCAAGATCACGAAGTTGGCCGGGCGTTTGTTCATGATCTATGAATCCACTGCTGAAGCCGTCGATGCCTTCTGAAGAAATGTCCGAACCTGATCACATCCTGGTAGTGGACGACAGTCCAACACAACTGCGCCAAATGCAGATTGTGTTGGAGAAGGACGGCTTCCTGGTCCAGACAGCGGTCGACGGCAAGAATGCCATGCAGTCGATCCAGGCGAAGGCTCCCCTGATGGTGGTCACCGATTTGCAGATGCCGGAGATGAACGGTCTGGAGTTGGTCGCCGCGGTCAAGGCAAGCACACCCTCGATCCCAGTCATTCTGACAACGAGCCAGGGCAGCGAGGAGATCGCGGCCAAAGCACTTCGTGACGGCGCGGCCAGTTACGTTCCCAAGCGAGACCTGAACAACGCGCTGATTCCGGTCGTCCGACAGGTTCTCGCCGTCAACCAGGCAGCGCAATCGGTCCGAGAGGTTGCCAAGTTCGCGATCGAAAGCACCATCACCCTGCGTCTGGAGAACGAGGAAGTCCTGGTTCCCAAAGTGATTGCTCGGCTTGAATTGCCCATGGTCGAACTCGATCTATTCGACGAGGGCGAGCGAATGCAAATTGCGATGGCACTCGATGAAGCGATCCTCAACGCCATGATCCATGGCAACCTGGAGGTGTCATCCGAGCTCCGCCAGACCGACGATGGAAAACCATACAACGACCTGATCAAAAAGAGGAAAGGAATCTCCCCTTACATGGATCGCCGAGTCATCGTGCACATGCACGCCTCGGTCGACTCGGCCACCATCGTCGTTCGCGATGAAGGTCCCGGCTTTGACGCCGAGGCGCTGCGAGATCCAACCGATCCGGAAAATCTTGAGCGGGCCGGCGGACGTGGACTATTGCTCATCAACGCCTTCATGGACGAAGTTCACCACAACGACCGAGGAAACGAGATCACGATGATCAAACACAAGGACCCGAGTCAATCACAAGACGCCGCGTAAACGCGGCTGAAGTCAGACTCGAACCGAGTCAAACGTCTTCGCCAAACGGGTGTGCGGTGGTCTTCTGCGTCAGCCGCGTCGGGGTGTTCATCGCATTACAATCAGGTGGCTTGAACACGATGGACTGAATCAGAACGAGCGGAATTCATGAAGCTGACTGCCAGCACCGGGCCCCGCCCAAAAAATACCTGAAACTGCGATCGATCAGATTTCATGCCCATCCCCGACCTTCGAGTCGCCGCTGCCAACGACTGTCCGATTCGTCATGATGGTGACTACGTCGTCTACTGGATGACCTCTTTCCGGAGGACAGAGTACAACTTTGCCTTCGAGCACGCGGTCGACCAGGCGATCGAACTGGGAAAGCCGCTGGTGGTGTTTGAAGCCTTGCGTTGTGGCTACCGCTGGGCCAGCGATCGACTCCATCGCTTTGTCATCGAAGGGATGCGTGACAACCAGCGAGCTCTCAAGGACAAGCCGGTCACCTATTTTCCGTATGTCGAACCTTCGCAAGGAGCCGCCCGCGGACTGCTTGAGCGGCTGGCCAAACAGGCAGCCCTGGTTGTCACGGACGAATACCCGTGCTTCTTTCTGCCCGCCTTGATCGAAGCGGTCAAGGACCGTCTGGATGTTCGCCTGGAACTCGTCGACAGCAATGGCGTGCTGCCTCTGCGGCTTGCTGATCGCACTTTTTCCGTTGCCCACAGCTATCGCCGCTGGATGCAGAAGAATGTCCTCGATCACCTGCTCGAGCAACCAAAAAGGAATCCTCTCTCTCGGAGAAAATTGTCGGAACTGAAGGATCTGCCCAAGGAGGTGTCCCGCAAGTGGCCGCCAGCCGACTTGAATGCACTGCTCGAGCAAGATGGAATCGCGAAATTGCCGATCGATCATTCGGTGCAGCCTTATGATCCGATCCGCGGGGGCCCCGAGGAAGCCGTGAAACGTCTCGATCAGTTCGTCCAAGAGCGGCTTGAACACTATGGGGAGGACCGCAACCACCCCGACCGGGAGGCAACCAGCGGGCTGAGCCCCTACCTGCACTTCGGCCACCTATCGGCCTATCAGTTCGTCGACACCGTTCTCGACCACCAGGACTGGTCACCCGAGAAGACCGGTCCGGCCAACGGAAAGAACTCCGGCTTCTGGAACACCAGTGCATCGGCCGAGGGCCTGCTCGACCAGGTGCTGACTTGGAGAGAGATGGGCTTCAATTTCTGCTTCCGTGAACCTCGAAACTACGACCGATACGAGTCCTTACCCGATTGGGCCAATTCCACACTCGACGAGCACGCGAAGGACGAACGACCTTATCTCTACTCGCTTGAGGAGTTTGAAGCGGCCGCGACGCACGATCCGGTCTGGAATGCCGCTCAGCGGCAGATCGTCCAGACCGGCGTCATGCACAACTACATGAGGATGCTGTGGGGCAAGAAAATCCTGCACTGGACTCGATCCCCCCAGGAAGCCTTGGAAATCATGATCGAATTGAACAACAAGTACGGTATCGACGGCCGTGACCCGAACTCGTACAGCGGGATCTTCTGGGTGTTGGGCCGCTTTGATCGGGCCTGGGGTCCCAAACGCCCGGTTTTTGGCAGCGTTCGATACATGACCAGCGAATCGGCGAAAAAGAAGCTGAAGATGAATGATTACTTGGCGCGGTTTGGGTCGTAATCCATGCGGCCGAAGACCAGCGCGGAAAAGGGGCGGTGACCACGACAATTCCGGGGAATCACTTTGAAAGGCCTTGCCCACTCTGGCTCGCCTCGATAAATTTCTCGATTCCTTTTAATCGGCCTAAAACCGGGCCGATCTGTTGATTTCGAGACCGAACAACCCGCAAGTCAATCCCGTGGTGGCTCAACCTAGCTACGTCGCCAAGCCTGGCGAAGTTGATAAACAGTGGCACATTGTCGACGCGTCCGACGAAGTTCTCGGTCGCTTGGCCAGCGATATTGCCGTCGTTCTGATGGGGAAACACCGCCCCCAGTACACCCCCCATGTTGACTGTGGCGACTTCGTCGTCGTGGTCAATGCGGACAAGGTCGGCATGACGGGTCGGAAGATGGAGGCACGCCACTACACCTGGTACACCGGACATCCCGGATTGCGTCTGGAAAGCTACGCGGATCGCCACGCCCGCAAGCCAGAGGACTTGATCTACCATGCGGTGCGCCGCATGCTCCCCAAGAACAAGCTGGCTTACCAGATGATCAAAAAGCTGAAGATTTACTCCGGCCCCGATCATCCTCACGTTGCCCAACAGCCCCAGCCGCTGAAGCGCAAGGGCAAGAAAGTCTCAGGCTGATTCGTCGCCTTACGAAAGCTCCCACACCCTTTATCCCACGTTTGAATTCATGGTCGCCGTCAAGAAGGACAAGATTAGCGGAGATGCCCTTGGGACCGGTCGGCGCAAAAGCAGCGTCGCTCGTGTTCGCGTTCGGGCCGGAAGCGGAAAGATTACGGTCAATAGCAAGCCTATCGCCGACTATTTTGTGAACGATCAGCATCGAGAGTCCGTCTTTAGCACACTCGCCGCGGTCGGTCACGGCGACGATGTCGATGTCTTGGTGAGGGTGACTGGCGGAGGGATGACTGGTCAAAGTGGCGCCGTTCGCATGGGTCTGGCACGCGCTCTGGTCAGCTACGACGAGTCGCTTCACGAAGCGCTTCGCGATGGCGGCTTCTTGACTCGCGACTCGCGGATGAAGGAGCGGAAAAAGCCCGGCCTGCGAGGTGCCCGGCGCGGCGTGCAGTTCAGCAAGCGTTAATCGACCATCGGGGCGAGCCAAAATCTCTTGGCTCCTTGCCCCTTGCTTCGCGGGATCATCTGCTAGAATACGTTCGGTCCTGCCTGTCTCCCGTGGCGTCCTTCCGCGAGAAAGCCGTGTGGCAATTGAGTTCCACGGCACCCAGGACCGAAGTTTCTTGTCCTGGTTGCTTGACGCGATCGGTTTTCCGGTCGCCGGCGGCAGTTGTTCATCTTTCCAGGCCTCAAGTCGATCACCTGTGGTGAATCCGCTTCAGGAGGTTGGTGAGAGTCTGTTTGATTGAGGTTAGATTTTGGGAAAAAAAGAAGAGGCCTTCGAGGTTGAGGGCACCGTGACCCAGGCGCTCGCTAATACACGTTTCCGCGTTCAGTTGGAGACGGGGACCGAAGTGATGGCGCACGTGGCCGGTCGAATGCGAAAACACTTCATCCGGATTGTCCCTGGAGACAAGGTCCGCGTTGAACTCTCTCCTTACGATTTGAGCAAGGGCCGAATCGTCTACCGCGAACGCTAGCATTCTTCGGCGGCTCCGCTGCGGCTGGGTGTCCGCATGAAATCAACTCCCGTCCTGCCATTGGGTCCACAGGCCGAAGCTGGTTTCGGCATCTGCCCCGGGTTACCGACCCTTTTCCGGACCTGGCATCGCAGGGGGCGCGTGCGTTGACATGCCTCCGTCGCGGCCTTTTCTTCGGGCAAGTCGTCAAGAATCGGATACCCCAATCGAATCTCTGGTTGCCGCTTTTTCGTACAGTCGCGAAACTGAGTCGACTGTTTGCCGGTACCTAACACTAAACAGCTCGCAAAAAAAGGGTCGGGAACCATTTGGCAGAAAGGCGATCTTCGGGCCGCCGGTCGTTATTCGTTCCTGTTCCTTTTTCTCAGTCTCACGCTTCTCAAGAAGGATATTCGAAACATGGGTTTCTCGAGTCAATCGGTTCGGCACCGCCTCGCCGTTGCGGCGGTGGCCTTAGCCAGTTTGTTTACGTTGACACCAACGACTCCGCTGCAAGCTCAGGATCTGGCTCCCGGCGGCGTGGCAACCGCGACCGAACCGGTGGTCGTGGTCACTCTCGGTAGCGTCAACAAGTTGATGCAAGATATCGACTATTTGACAAGTACCGTGGGCCAACCCCAAGCGGGCGGCATCTTCCGCATGATGGCGGGGACCTTCACGCAGGGAGTCGATACCACGCAGCCGATTGGGATCCTCGTTCCGCTCGTTGACGGCATGCCTCAGCCGATCGCGATTGTTCCCACCGCCGACGTCAAGGCAGTCTTGAAACGTTTGGAGGCTCAGACCGGGCCGGCTGATGAGTTGGACGACGGTACGCTTGTCATCGCGCTGGGAGCCAGCACCGTTTATATCCGGCAGTCAGGCAATTGGGCGGTCCTGGCCCCCAATCGTGACGTACTGACTTTGGCGCCTGCCGATCCGACCTCGTTGTTCGAAGGGCTCGGGAATCGTTATGACTTGGCGTTCCGTTTGAAGATGCAGAAGATTCCGCCGCAGATGCGAGAGATGCTGACGGCGCAGATTCGCCAAGGCTTTGAGCAGGCGATGGCACAACAAGCGGGAGAAGACACCGAGTCGGCCCGTCGCATGGCGGAGAACACGCTCGAACAGCTCGACCAATTGATTAATGAGACGGACGAGTTGAAGTTTGGCTTGAATGTCGATCAGACGGGCAAGAAGGTCGCGATCGACACCATGTTTACGGCTGTCCCGGGATCGAAGCTTGCTGCCATCTATGGTGCCCAGCGTCCGATTCCCTCCCAGTTTTCAGCCGTGATCCGTGACGACGCGGCGGCCTTTTATCACGGGGCGACGTCGATCAGTCCCGAGGCGGTTGAGCAAGCGCGAATGAGCGTTTCCAATTCCCTTCAGGCGCTCCGCCAGGCGCTCAAGTCGGAGGGCAACCTGAACGAACAACAGCAGCGAGATATCACCGAAATGATTGACCGCATTGGAGACTTGGCCGTTGATTCGGTATCGGAAGGACGCGCGGATGTTGGAGCCGTGCTACTAACCGACGAGACGGACTTTCGTTTTGTCCTGGGCGCTTTTGTTGCCGATGGGAACCGGGCGGCCCAAATCGTCAAAGACTTGGCCAAGAAGGTCGAAGGCCAACCCGATGCTCCGCGATTCTCGTTCGACCAGGGAACGTACAAAGGAGTCACGATGCACATGGTTGAAGCTGACGTCCCGGAAAAGGAAGACGAGGCTCGTCGCATCTTTGGCGAAACTTTACGAGTCCACGTCGGAACCGGTCCCAAGTCGGTTTACCTTTCCGTCGGCAAGGACAGCGAAGCGCTCATGAAAGAACTCATCGATTCGGGCAGCACCGACGCAGGTGCGGGACGACCGGTCGGTCAAATGCGTGTCACGCTGATGCCGATTCTTCAATACGCGCAGTCGATCGAATCAAATGATGCCCTGGCCGCGATGATCGACGCCCTTTCGCGGGCACCCGATAGTGGCGAATTTTCGATGGTCCAGCAGAGCATCGCCAATGGCCAAGAACTCACCATCCGGATCGGCGAAGGGATTCTGCAGGCGGTGGGTGCTGCCGCCCGTCAGGCCCAGATGAAGGCTCAACAAGGCGGTGAGTTCTAGTTTTTCCAGAAGAACACGATTCGGTTCCGATTGGCCGTCGAGGAATCACCTCGGCGGCCTTTTTCTCGCCCGCTCACAGAATCAGACGCTCTGCGTGCGTGTCACTTTCCGGTCGGGCGGACCGGAAAAACCACGTGAAGAACGGCGTGCAGGCACGAAACCCTCCCCGGCCGCTGACGCGTCCGACCCTCAAGAATTGAGAGGGTGAAGTTCCCTTTCAAAATACCTTCTGGGGTGCCAGAGCCAAACGATGCAAAGCACTTCCCGGCAATACCGATGGATCATCGCGTTGGTCGCCATCGCTCTGATTGCGATCGGGATCTTCTTGCGCGATCGTCAAACGGGCGTCGCGATGACCGAGAAGGCTGCGCCCACGCGGGTGGATTCGCAAGAGCCCGCCGTGGGTGAGGTCACGATGGCCGATGTGCTGGAGATGGCCAGGGCAGCGCGGCAGCATCTCACCGGTACGCTTGACGACTACACCGCACGCTTCGTCAAACAGGAGATGGATCGAGCCGGGGTGGTCGGTCCCGAGGAGGAGATGAAGATCAAGGTACAAACGCGGGTTCGGGGCGATCGCGAAGACGCACCGCTTCGGGTCTACCTGCGTTTTCTCGAACCGGAGTCACTCAAAGGCCGGGAAGTTATCTGGGCCGAGGACCTTTATGACGGCAAGATGGCGGTGCATGAAGTTGGATTACTGCTGAGCCTCAAGACACTCTGGCTCGACCCCGAAGGTATCATCGCCATGCAAGGCCAACGCTACCCGATCACCCACATCGGTCTGGTCGGCCTGGTGGATCAATTGATCGAGCGCGGCGAAAAAGATGTCGATGACCCGAATGTCAGTGTGACCTTAACCGATAATCATTCGTACGATGGTCTCAGCACTCAATTGATTCGTGTTCGTCGCGCCCAACCATCGAGCGAACCGGATGACTTCTCACTCGCTGAGATCGTGATCGACCCGGAGCGGCAACTGGTGCTTTCGTTTCGCAGCTTTGGATGGCCCGGCGAGGAAGGTGGCCCACCGCCGATTCTGGAGTCCTACTCCTATTACGAGGTCGAAACCAACGTGGGTCTGACCGACGCCGACTTTGATACCGGCAATCCCGAGTATCAATTCCCCGCCTTGTAGCAGCCCGCTCGGATGATTCCGGAGCGGAAACCGGTTATCATTTTGGGTTCGTCCCACGGTATCATTTTTGGTTCGTTTACCGATTCGATCCACCCTTTTTCCTAATTACGCGAGACACACAAGCTATGGACCGAAGGAAATTCATTCGTCGTTCAGCCGCCGTCGCGTCGGTCGCGGCACTTCACTCGCGAGCTTACGCAACCACTGCAGGCAAGTCACGGCGAGTCGGATTGATCGGATCCGGCTGGTACGGCAAGTGCGACCTGCTTCAACTGATCAATGTCGAGCCGGTCGAAGTCGTTTCCATCTGTGATGTCGACTCTCGGATGCTCAAAGAAGCCGCCGACTTGTTTGAGAGTCGCCAGGTGTCCAAGAAACGCCCTCGCACCTATGCGAACTATAAGGACATGCTGGCCGAAAAGGACCTCGACATCGTTTTGATTGCGACACCCGATCACTGGCACGCGTTGCCGATGATTGCGGCCGTCGAAGCCGGCGCGGATGTCTACGTGCAGAAGCCCACCGGCGTCGACGTGCTCGAAAGCAAGGCGATGCTTGATGCAGCGCGCCGTAACGATCGCGTCGTCCAGGTGGGAACCCAGCGGCGGAGCACGCCTCACCTAATCGAAGCCAAGGAGAAGGTGGTCGATGCGGGACTTCTCGGCGACGTGGCTCACGCCGAAGTCTGTTGCTATTACCACATGCGTGCCCGCAAGAATCCGCCGGACACCGCACCCCCGGAATACCTTGACTACGAGGCCTGGACCGGACCGGCTCCCATGCGTCCCTACAACGAACTGGTTCACCCGCGATCGTGGCGGGCCTTCATGGAGTACGGCAACGGCATCGTCGGGGACATGTGTGTTCACATGCTTGACATGGTCCGTTGGCAATTGGGGCTGGGATGGCCGAAACGAATCAGCAGCACCGGTGGCATCATGGTCGACACGGAATCAAAAGCGAACATCACCGATACGCAGATCGCAACGTTCGATTTCGATGACCTTGATGTCGTCTGGACGCACCGAAGTTGGGGCAGTCCGCCTGATCCCGAATATCCTTGGGCCGGGATCATTTACGGAACCAAAGGGACGCTCAAGTTGAGCGTCAACAAGTATGACTTCATCCCGCGCGGATCCGGTCAACCGTTGCACGGCGATGCCGTGATCGAGGAAGACAAATATCCCACCGACACCACCGACGTGAAGGACTGGAGAATGGAACTACATGTGGCCTCGGCAATTCGGGGGCACATGAAAAACCTCCTGGAGGCGATCGACAATCGCGGGCGGCCGATTGCCGACATCGAACAAGGACACATCAGCAGCGCGTCGTGCATCATGGCCAATGTGGCGATGAAGCTCGGACGAACTTTGGAGTTCGATCCGGCCACCCACACGATTGTTGATGATGCGGAAGCGACCGGACTGCTGAAGCGTCCCTATCGCAAGCCCTACGTGCACCCCTCGGAGGTCTAGTGATTCTGCGAAGAAGGTCGAGATGCAGCTTGATGATTGGAATCAAGCAGTCGACAAGCCGTTGATGACCCGAGTCGTTGAAACGAGCTGTCCGGAGAAACAAGTCAAGCCCCACTGGAGAAATCATCCGCATGCGCAATGCCCCGCTCACCATCCTTGCAACCGCCTCGTTGGCTTCCGTTCTGCTAGCTGACGACTGGCCACAGTGGCGCGGACCAAACCGAGACGCCGTGCTTCATGAACAAGGTAGGGTGAAGGAGTTTTCTAACGGCTTGATGCCGCGACGCTGGTCCGTCCCCATCGGTTCCGGATACAGCGGACCGACGGTGGCGAAGGGACGCGTCTTCGTTACCGACCTCGATCCAGCCGAATCGTCCACCCAGGTCGAGCGGGTCCTCTGTGTCAGCGCGGAGGACGGCACGATGATCTGGAGCCATTCCTATCCCGCGCCATACAGCGTTGGCTACAAAGCGGGTCCAAGAGCTTCGGTCACGGTCCACGATGGCAAAGCAATCTCGGTTGGTGCCATGGGACACCTCAAGTGCCTCGATGCCGATAACGGCGAAGTCCTGTGGGAACATGACCTGCAACGTGAATACGACATCGAGATGCCAAACTGGGGGATCACCTCGGCACCTTTGGTGTACCGGGATTTGGTCATCCAGATCGTCGGCGGCAGCGACAATGCCTGCGTCGTCGCCTTCGACCTCGAGTCCGGTCGGGAACGATGGCGATCTCTCGACGAACGTGCCGGATACAGTGCTCCGATTCTGGTTCGCCAAGGAGACAACGATGTCGTCGTCTGCTGGACCGGTGACAGTGTAAGCGGATTGGATCCCGGGAGCGGCGAGGTTCACTGGAGCATTGCGATGAAGCCCCGCAACATGCCGATCGGGGTTGCCACTCCCACGGTCCAGGACGAATATTTGTTCGTTTCTTCATTTTACGACGGATCGATGCTCATTCGGCTGAACCTGCAGGAACCGAAGGCTGAGAAAGTCTGGCACCGCCGCGGCGTGGACGAAAAGAATACGGACGCTCTGCATTGCATGATCAGTTCGCCATTGATCAAAGGTGACTACATTTACGGCGTCGACAGTTACGGAGAGTTGCGTTGCCTTGACCTGCAAACGGGTGATCGAGTCTGGGAAGACTTAACCGCGGTCCCTAGGGCCCGGTGGGCAACCATCCACATCATGCGCGACGGCAAACGTGAGTTGATGTTGAACGACCAGGGACAATTGATCCTGGCGACGCTGACCCCGCAAGGATATCGCGAGCATTGCCGGGCCGACCTGATTAAGCCAACGTTGGTGCAGCTTCGGCGTCGAGACGGCGTCACTTGGGCGCATCCCGCCGTGGCCAATGGCTACATCTATGTTCGCAGCGATGCCGAACTGGTTTGTGCTCCCCTGCCGCTCGAGAATTAGTTTCGCCAGTTGACCAGCCGCAAATCCCGAACTCCTTTCTTCCTTGGGTGGAAATTGCGTGCAGCGTTTGATGACATTGCGGACTTCAAAGATTCTCGATTGCTCTACAATGAAGTCGCATGTGACGCTCGCGCGGCGAACTTCTCGACCGATTGCCGACTCAAGAATCAGGATCTCGACATGCCAACCATCGGCCCCATGATCGCAGCCTCGGCCCGGCTCGGGCTCGGCTACGCGGAAAGACTGCTGCAAGATGTGAAGCCGGAGCAATTTGCTCGCTTCGCCAACGTCGGTGGTAGTCTCATCGAATCCAATCATCCCGCATTCATTTACGGGCACCTAAGTCTGTACGCGCCGCGTATCGTCGAGCAACTCGGTGGGAATGCCAGCGGATTGGCTCCTTCCGACCGATTCCAAGAGCTCTTTTCGAAAGACGCGAAGTGTGTCGACGATCCCGAGGGAACGATCTATCCGCCGATGGGCGAGATCGTTTCGGCGCTGATGAAGGGTTACTCGGCCGCTGTCGCCACGCTCGACCAGGCGGCTGATGAGGCCTTTTGCGAGCCCAACCCCAACGAAGCGATGCGAGACAAGTTTCCCACGATCGGTGCGATGCACGGTTTCTATGTTGGTGGCCATTTCATGCTACACATGGGCCAAATGAGCGCCTGGCGTCGGGCAATCGGACTCGGACCTGCCTAGCAGCCTCACACTGCCTCACTGCCCCACTGCCTCACTGCCCCACTGCCCCACTGCCCCACTGCCCCACTGCCCCACTGCCCAGGCTCAACCCGTGATGACTCCCTGGGGCCCTTCGTCCTGGAAGACCAAGCCGGCCCGTCAACAGCCCGAGTATGAAGATCCTGATGAGCTGAACGGCGTCCTGGAAAGGCTGACCCATCGACCTCCCCTGGTAACCCGTTGGGAGATCGAGCGACTCAAGACGCAACTCGCTCTGGCCTCAACCGGTTCCGCGTTTCTGTTGCAAGGTGGCGACT
>JARFQX010000889.1 GCA_029287555.1 Rubripirellula sp.
CAAGCATCCTAGAGCATGTCCAGCTTTGTCGAGGGAAACGGAGAAAAGTTCACGCCCGGCTCGGACAACCCGTTTAGACAACCGATTCAGGCAGCCAGTTCAGGAAACCAGTTCAGCCAGCCAGTTCAGGCACCCGGCTCGGACACCCTTTGGGCAATGCCCCCGAAAGGACCGAGGCGGCTCTCGGCGTCTGAACCCGGCTCCGAACTCAGCCCCGACTATCCCAAACGATCTACATCATTCATTGAAAGGCTGCCGAGACGCAAGGTTCCAGAAAGTGCAAGGTTCCTGGAAGAACGTTCCTGGAAGAATATGGTTCGCGAAAGAGCGAGGTTCCCAAAAGACAGTTATCGGCGACCAGCCGTTACCCCCAGCAATGGGTGGCACAGTGGGGAATGGAATTTTACTACGGCTAGCCGAAATATGCAGTTCTGGGCGTGACGCCCCCTCGTCACTCCGCAATAATATCATTGAGGCGGTCAAATCGCCCTAAGGGGTGAATTACTGGAGTTTGCTTGGAGTTCGTTTGGAGTTCATTGATGAGCGCCGAAACCAGGACAAAAGGCTTCCCTGAACGAACGATTCGTCAGGTTCGTCTCGACTGCAATCGAGCGATGATTCGCGCCAAGTTTTGTCCCGACATGAGTGAAGTTGCCCAACTGAGGTGCATCGACGATCGCCCGGAAACCGAGCAGGCTTTCGGAAGTCAATTGTGGTACTTCGAAGGACTCGGCGTCGATCTCAGTGTCGATGGCGAGGAACGACGGCATCGAGTTTTCGGTGTTGTGGAATATTCCTTGCAGTTCGGTCTGCACGAGTTGATCGAAGATCGAGTCTTTGATTCGGACGTCCAGCGTGAGCAGTACCGCCATTTCTATGAACGCGGGGCTCATCGAGGCAGGTGGTACCACCCCGCCAATTTCTGGTTGTTGGCCGGTCTGGCCGTCGTCGCCGCGGTTTGGAGCGCCATTTTGATTCTCCGACCGCTCGTGATGTAACCGAGCGCCTTGTGACTTCCAGTACCGGAACCGCCGAAGCGGAACGATTGCTTACCAGGAATCAAGACGATTTCTCCGCCCCCGCTGATGGCGTCGAGGAATCGATCGTCAGTGTTCACCATCTTGCCAAGCGATATGCCGGTTGGACGCTTTTGGGACGTCGCCCTGTCGATGCGCTCAACGGTGTCTCGTTAACGGCTAAAGCTGGCGATGTATTCGGCCTGCTTGGACCCAACGGCGCGGGCAAGACGACGCTGATTAAGATTCTGCTGGGAGTCGTCAAGCCGACGGGGGGAACGGCCGCGTTGTTCGGAGAGCCCGTCGGATCGATGGCCGCTCGTCAACGTGTTGGTTACTTGCCCGAATCGCTACGAGTGGATCGGCATCATACGGCGCGTTCGGCGCTGCGTTACTACGGGCGTCTGAGTCGGATGGGTGCCGGCGAGATCGAGCGTCGCAGCGATGAATTGTTGGAGTTGGTCGGTCTGCGCGGACGAGATCGTGAGTCCGTTCGTCGGTTCAGCAAGGGGATGTACCAACGGCTGGGGTTGGCCCAAGCGTTGATGCACGACCCTGATCTGCTGGTCTTGGATGAACCGACCGACGGCTTGGACCCGGTCGGCCGCAATGAGGTGCGCCGGGTGATTGAGCGACTGCGCGACTCGGGAAAAACCATTTTTCTCAACAGCCATATTCTTCAGGAAGTCGAGATGGTTTGCACTCGCGTGGCCATCATGGCGCGGGGACGAATCTGTGGATCGGGCACGGTCGACGAATTGGTCGGTGACGTCCGTTCCGAACAGGTGACGTTTGATCTATTGCTTCCCGACGCAACGGATCCATCGGCAGTGCTGCTGCCGGTCTTCGCGGCGCACGAGGCTTCCGATCTGAACATTACCCCGATGGACGCGGCACAGGGATCGTATCGAGTGGCCGCTCGGCTTCCGGAGCAGAAGCAGGTGGATGAAGTCATTGACGGACTGCGAGCGCTTTCGATCTCGATTGTCAAACTACAAGTCAAACGGCCGACACTCGAGGACATGTTCATCAAGCTCGTTTCAATGCCGGACGAGGCCAATTGATGCTCCCATACGTTGCCGTCATCCGGGATTCTTTCCACGCCGCGCTGACGTCGCGGGTATTGTGGATCGCCTTTGGCGCCATCTGGTTGGTGCTCATCGCGCTGGCTCCGATTGGCTATCGCGAAGACTTCACCACGACGTTCCGCAGTCAGGACTTTCACAATGGAACGCGGCTCAAGGCAATGTTGGCCCAGGGGCTCGTTGATGAGCAGGCGAAGGAAACGCCGTCGGGCCGCATCGCAGCGGTGATGCCGGACGATCTTGCCCGACAGTTGAGGCGCGTCGGTGAGGGCGATGAGGTTCGAATCCGCTTGCGTTTGTTGGCCGACGGCCTCAATGGGTGCCTGGACGAGGAAAGCTGGTACGACGCCGAGGCCTGGAAATCGACGCTGCGATTCCGCGAACTCCGCGAGCTCGATCAACTCGGTGATGATCTAAGCGAGTCGCAACGCCGCCGCCGCGCCCGGCTGAGAATCGAGGCGGCTTTTCCGGGTGTGTTCGAGGCGCGGGCGTCGCGTTCGATCATGTTGACCTACGCCGGATTGGACTTCCCTGCAAGCTATGCGGTCGATAAGACCCGGTTTCTCGTGTTGATCAATCAATACGTGCTCCCATTGATCATCGAATGGTTGATGGGTTTTGTGTTGGTGTTCCTGGGTATTTTGGTCACCGCGTCGATTATTCCCGACATGCTGCAACCCGGTTCCCTGCATTTGTTGCTCAGCAAGCCCGTCTCGCGGACGATGCTGCTGCTGAGCAAGTTCTTTGGGGGCTGTGCTTTTGTTTTCTTGTGCGTCCTGCAGTTGGTGGTCGGTTTGTACTTGATCGCAGGCCTTCGCCTCGATCTTTGGAACATCCGACTATTGTGGTGCATCCCGGTTTCGGTCTTCTTGTTTTCCGTCTTCTACAGCGTTTCGACGCTTGCCGGCTTGATTTGGCGGTCACCGATCCTGGCGATCGGGGTGACCACGATCTTCGGAACCATCTGCATGTTGGTTGGCATCATGGGTGGGGTCTTTGACGGACTCGTTAGCGGCCCCGCGGCGATCCAGCGATTGACCATGGTGGGCGACACGATGATGGGGGCGACGCGCGGGGGCGGACTCGTCTGGTTCGATCGTGACGAGAATCGTTGGATCGAGGTCTTCGAAAGCAATGCATTGAGCGGCGATCGTGTCATCGCGCCGATAGCACTTGGAGACGACTTGGCGGCGACGTCGCAAGTGAAAGGTGGACGCTTCAATCCGTTTGGTTCGGGCGCGCTCGATCTGATGGTGCTCAGTCGCCGTGATGACTGGACACCCGAGCCAAGTTTACGATTGCCGACGGCGACTTCGGCAATTTATGAGGCCGGCGACGACGTGTTGGCGTTGAACACGGGAGGATTGGCCCTGGCAAAAAAGTCCACCATATTGGCGGCCTACGGAAGCGATGAAGGGTCAGACTCGTCCGGCGATCCACCCCAACAGCAGCAGGAACCAGCGGGTTGGCTGGCCAAGTTGACCAATATGATGGGGGGGGCGACGTCCGGATTCACTTCGATCTTGCCCGATCGAGTTTCGATGACGCCACCCCGCAGCGTTCTGGTTGATCCGTCGGGCCGCTGGGCGATTGCCTTGATGCATGGCCGACTGATCCGGCTTGAACGCGGTACCAATACAGCCGGTCCCTGGACTCTGGTTACCGATCGAACGCTCCCGGGAGAGCCTTCTTCTCGGGGCACGATCGCGATCAGCGGAAAGCGGATGTTGATCGCCCGCAACGAGGAACCGATTCGCATTGTCGATGCGGAGTCGTTCGAGCCAATCGCTCAAGTCGAGTTGTCCCAAGCACTGGCTCCCCTCGCGGCGGTTGGTCTCGATGACAGCGGCCGCTTCGTCCTGATGACAAGTGATGGGCGATGCCGGGAGGTGCGGGTTTCCGGAAAGGACGGTTCAACCTGTCAACTGACTGGTCCGTTGCCGTTCCGTCAAGTCGAGTCGATCACCACCGATCAGCAAAGCGGTCGCCTGTACGTCGTTCATCACATCGATCGAATCGATGTCGTCGACCCTTCCGACTTGTCGATCGTCGAGCAGATCCGGCCATCGTTGCAACGTTGGCGTCTGATCGATCGTTACGTGATGTCGCCTTTGCGGATGTTGATTCCACAAACCGGGGAACTCGGAGAAACAATCGAGTCAATGGTCAGCGGCAAATCCGCCGTGACCATTGACGATGGCAGCGAGCAGGGCCAAGTGGTCCGCTATGACATCCTGCGCCCGGTGCTCAGTTGTGCGACCTTCATCACGGTCATGTTGGGTCTGAGCTGTCTGTTCTTTGCCACTCGAGACTTTTAGAGGTCTTTGCAGGCGTCGTCTTGTCGGGGAAAAGGGTTCAGACGCCAAAAGTGCGAAGCAACCTTCGGGCCTGTTCTTGCTCAAACCTTGTGCCCAACGGGATGATGTCTGATCCCTTTTCCCGAATCGGGATGGTCCGGCTTTTTGGGCTGTCTGACCCGTGTCCGAACTTCAGAATGGCCAGCACAAGCCGAGCTTATTTGCCCTGGATTCGGTAGAGGTTGTTGCGGCTTCGCAGCAACAACGAACCGTCCAGCGGTGCAGGGCTGGCTACCGTGTACTGAGCATCGTCCGCAATCTGATTCTCGGCAACCAACTCAGGCTGCGGCGCGCTGAGAGGACCGATGACGTAGGTCGTGCCGACTTCGCTGGTGACGTACAAATGGTCCCCGGCGACCAATGGCGAACTGCTGAACCCGATACGCGACCGAGGCGTTTGTACCTCCCACAACGTTTCACCGGTGTGGATATCGAGACAGCTCACCAGGCCACGAGACGCTCGGCCGTCGCTGACGACGTAAACACGCCCATTGACGGCAGCGGGCGTTGGAACATCACTGCCAAGATCATCACGGAACCAGACAATCGCATCCTCACCCTTGCCATTGGCAAGCTCCTCCATGTTGACGGCCGTCAAGGTCGCACCTCGCGAGTAAGGACAAACGATCAGGTTGCCTTCCGCGACCGGGGACGAGATCGAACGGAAGAAGCGTTCCCCAGATGGGTTGAATCCCCCGAGTTTCCCGATTTCCTGGCCATCGTTGGCGCGGTGCAGCGTCAAATGGTCGGCTCCCATCACCGCGATCGTTTCCCGCCCCTGGATCTCGACGACCAACGGCGTGGTGTAGCTTTGCGCCGCCTCCTCGGGTGCGCCAAGCATCCGATCGCTCTTCCAAAGCTGCTCGCCAGACTTCTTATCGAAGGCAACCACGTAGCTGGGACCTGTTTGCATCACGGCGACCACGACCGCGTCCTGGGTGACGGTGGGTGAGGAGCCCAAGTCCCACCAAAGCGTATCTTCGCCAAATCGATCCTGCAGGTTGAGCTGCCACTGAACATCGCCCCGGCGGTTGACGCATGCCAGATCACCACTGCGATAGTAGGCGTAAATCAACTCGCCGTCGATCACCGGCGAAGGATTGCTTCCGCTGCCCTTCTTGTGCTTTCCGCCCCGATCATTGCCGAGAGCGACCTGCCACGAGACCGAGCCATCCTTCACATCGAGGGCGATCAGCAGATTCTTGTCGTCCACACCGGCCGTTAGGTAAGCCGAGCCACCCGCGATCACAGGCGTGCTTCCGCCGCTGCCGGGAATCTCCGTCTTCCATGTGACCCCATCGTTTTCGGACCATCGGACGGGAAAACGCTCGCCCACCGCGACCCCGTTCTGATCGGGGCCTCGCCACTGAGTCCAAGAATCCGCACCACGTGTCGATGACGTCCCGACCAACAGGGCTGTGACCAGGACTAGGGGGATCAGGGCAACGCTTGGCGAATCGAATTCTCGCATGATTTGGCTCAGCTCCAAGGCATGAGGGACGTTAGATCAGGGGTCGGCGACCGCTGGAACCTGATAAGTTCGCGACGCCGAGTGTTTGAATGCCTGACCGCTCTGCTAAAATCTAACAAGATCGGTCGCGTTGATGGGATCGGGAGCGGCAAATAGGCTCCTCCCGCTCGCATCCATATTTGCTCCGGTTTTTTCGGCTTCCCTCTTCGAGAGAGTCGCCGGACGGGTCGCCGCATTGGAGCAGTGACGCTGTCTCT
>JARFQX010000931.1 GCA_029287555.1 Rubripirellula sp.
GACAGGGGATCTGATCGGCACGCTGCGATACATGGCGCCCGAACAGGCGCTCGCAAAACGGATCGTGGTCGACCATCGCGTTGATATCTACTCGTTAGGTGTTTCGCTGTATGAACTACTCGTACTTCGCGTTCCGTTCAACGGAAAAGTTCGAGACGAGTTGCTGCAGCAGATCGCATTCGACGAGCCGAAGCCGCTGCGGCATTTCAACCGGGCGGTGCCGGATGATTTGCAAACGATCGTCCTCAAGGCCATCTCGAAGGATCCAGATGATCGCTACAACACCGCTCAGGAGTTGGCGAATGACCTGCAAGCATTTTCGAATGATGAACCCATCCAAGCGAGACCACTTTCATTCGCCCAGCGCACGTCGCGATGGGCCGCGCGACGAAAAGGGTTGGTCGCGTCGGTAGCCGCCGCGTTGCTCTTAGCGGTCCTTGGCCTGACCATCAGCACGATCATCATTGCCAACCAGCGAGACGAAGCAGAGACGGCGCGTCAAGACGCGGAGCGTCAGGGAGAACTCGCGAAACGGAACGCCCAGCAGGCACGTGAGACGGTCGATACCTACCTGGTCAAGGTCAGCGAGGATCGATTGCTCAATGCTCCCGCCATGCAACCGCTTCGTAAGGAACTTCTCGAGTTGGCGCTGGACTACTACCAACGGTTCATCGAACAACAGCCTGACGACCCCGATCTGCAGTCTGACCTGGCGGCCGCCCTGACCCGAGTGGGTAACATCACTAGTGAGATCGGTGCACAAGACGAGGCTCTCCGATCTTACGAAAAGGCGCAAGCGATCCGCCAGCAATTGGCTGAGAACTCGTCTGACCTGACGACGCACGAGGCACTCGCGGAGTCCTACCTGTCGTTATTGAAACAGCAGAGGCGGATGGGGAAAGGGGAAGCAGCGGAGGCGACTGCCGAGCGAGCTTTGCATTCAATCGATCAGCTGGAAACAGAATTCGGCGAGTCGACATCGCTGGAACTGTCGCGAATTCGTACGTTGCGGCTCAAGCAAGGCCGAACCCCTACCGATCGAATCAACAATGCGTTGCGCGCAGTGGAGCGATTGCAGCTGCTCGAGGGAAGGATCGATGACTTCGATCGTGAACTGGTCAAATCCGAAATGGCCGTAGCTGCCAGTTGCTTCCAACTTGCTAGCACTATTTGGGGCGTCGATAATGCTGGTGCTGAAGCGGCTTTTCGCCATGCGCTTCAACATCATGAACACGCTCGACGCTTACAGACAGAACTGGTTCGCAAGACGGGCAGCGTGGAAGATCGATACCAGTTGGCAAAGCTTAACTCGAAGGTTGGTGCCGCATCCGCAAATATCGGAAAGCTTCTGCGAGAGAATCCAGCCACGCTTACTGAGGCAATACGCTTCCTTGAAGCAAGCGTTTCCGGGCATAAGGACGCGATGGCAATCTCGGATCATTTAGCTCACGAGAGCCCTGCGGTTGTTGACTATCAACGCATGCTTATCGTGTCAGCCTACAATTTGGCTTTAACCTATAAAGACCTGGCAGCAGAGACCGGTGATCCGGATCGCTTCTTCGAGGCGATGCAGTTCGCGGTCCAATCGTGCGAGACGGCGGTCCAAATCGAAAGCAACTTTCCGGATCTCAAGCTGCCGGTATCACATCATACATGCGTTGAAGTGTGTGGGGTGATCGCGCGAGAAGCATCGAAGTCGCCCACTTTAAGCGATAAGCAAAAAGGAGAACTGTTTGAGCTGGCGGCTTCGCCTCTTACCAGCCAGAGTCCATCCGATCTTGATATGCGTGACCGCGTACTTCTCGCCAAATTGGCACTGATGTCCCGGCAGATTAAGGGGATCAGTGAACAGAGTCGCGCTGCCATTCGCGATGCCGCCATTAATGCCCTACTTGCCGTTCCGGAGGACCAGAGGAATTCAATCGATTTCGGTTTCCTTGGGCAGTTGCTCTATCGAGCGGGTCGGTACAGCGAATCGCTAGATGCATTCAAAGAGAGCATCGAACTGTGGGGCGATCGCGGTCCAACCGTCGTTCACGGGGCTCGATGGTGGTACATGACGATGTTGATGGAGCAAATGGGAAGGCATGAACTCGCGCGGCAGTACTACAGCCTCCTCGCCGCTGAGGCCGAAGTTTTAAAGGGGGAGTATCAGGAGCAAGCCGAATTCGCCGAGGCAGCAGAATTACTCGGAATAGCAGAAACCGATGTTGAGAAGACGCCGTCGCAATTACTTGATCAATTGCTGACCGCGGACTCCTTTCACTACAGCCCTTACGTTGTGCTCGGGTGGCAACTCAAGCAGTCAGGAGCAGCCCATGTGGCTAATCGCGCATTCGCCGCTGCCGCCGAGCGACTACAGCTTATCGAGGAAGCTCAAAGGACGGTTGCCGAGTGGGGCTTCTTAGCGCAGGCCCTTTATGAGTCGGGACAATACTCCGGCGCGGAACAGGCACTCGATAAGAATCTCGAGTTGCGAAAAGAATCCCGCCCGACCATCGACGGAGGGCCGCGTTGGTGGTATCGCGCGATGCTGTTGGCCCGCGCCGGCGACGCGGAAAAGGCGCGAGAATTTTACGATTTACTTACCCACGAGTTGGCGAATCATCCCTCGCCCAATTTGTTTATAAACGAATCTCGCCGCCGAGAGTTAGCGGCGTTGTTGAATATTACGGATCCCCCACCTTATTTGCTGGACGGACTCGTTACTGATTCAACAGCAACTCAACGTACCCGGTCGGCGAGGCGAGTCGGTCAAGTTTCGGACCCCGATTTTGACCCGATCGTCGCGACGCCTGAATTCGATTCGGACGACGGTCCGGTCGTGCTGGTCGACCAGGGGCACAACAATCTTCACACGATCGACGGACGCTACGCTGGATTCGCAAAGCTCGTCCGTCGCGATGGTTACCTTGTGAGTGGGTCTCAAGGAAGTATATCGTCCGAGTCGCTTGCCGGTGTCGATATCCTCGTTATCGCCAACGCCACAAAGGAAAGCGCAGGCAAGGAACCTTCAGCCTTTGAGGCGAAGGAAATCGAAGCACTATTCGAGTGGGTCTCCTCGGGCGGTTCTCTGCTGCTCGTCGCCGACCATGCTCCATTTGGATCGGCGACGGCTAATCTTGCCGCCCGATTCGGTTTCGAAATGACCAATTCGTTCGTGGGCGAACGCGGCAAGCGACCTCCGATGATCTTTCTACGCGATCAGGGCCTGGCCGCCCATCCGATCACCGATGGGCGGAAACCGTCCGAACAGGTTAATCGTGTCGCGACCTTTACAGGCCAGGGATTCAAAGCCCCCGAGAGTGCCGAGCCGCTGCTTGAATTCGGTGACGAGACACAAATGGTCATCATGAAACCCGGGACCCGCAACGCGGTGGTCGAGCGACGGGACGCTCAAGGCTATCTACAAGGCGCCGTGCTGCGTGTCGGCAAAGGACGAGTGGCCGTCTTCGGCGAGGCATCGATGTTCTCTGCCCAACTCGCCGGACCCGAGAAGCGACCAATGGGAATGAACTCGCCGCTGGCGCCCGACAACCAGCAATTCCTTCTCAACGTCATGCATTGGCTCTCCCGTGCTGACGGTTTTGGGGAAGTTCAAACCAAAGCTGAGGAGGTGGAGGCTGAGGTGGAAGAGATTGCGGAGCCGTAAACACTGAAGGCATGAAGCGGCGCGGCGAATGTGTTGCGGGAACACTCCAAGCACATTGGGCTAGGAATTCACAACTGAGGACTGCTTGGAGTCTGTCTAAGGGGGGATTCCGCCGCTCTGCCCCTGTTGCCCCGGGTCCGCGCGGGCGCGATACTGGGCCCGTCCCGATGTGATCCCGATTTTGAGATTTGTCTCGACTCGTCATCTTCTTCCTCCAGTCCACAGGAACTCCCCTCCATGAGTGCCTTTCCCGA
>JARFQX010000939.1 GCA_029287555.1 Rubripirellula sp.
TCAGATTTGGAGCACCCAGATTCGCTACGTCGGCGTCGGCGCGATGGTGATGGGAGGAATCAGCTCCCTCGTGTCAGTTCGGGCTGGTCTAATGGCGGCGGTGAGTCACCTGGCCGAAAGCATGCGATCCAATTCGGCCCCGGACAAGTCGACCGCTCGCGACATTCCTACCGGTCTGATCCTCATTCTGGGCAGCATCTGCGTCTTGATTCTGGCCACGCTGAATTACCGTTTCACCCAGGGCGTTCAGATCACGCTATTGACGACGGTGGTGATGGTCTTGATGGGATTCTTCTTCACGGCCGTGGCTAGTTACATCGTGGGTCTGGTCGGGAATTCCAACAGCCCCGTCTCGGGCATGACGATCACGGCGGTGCTGGTTGCTGGCGGCATGTTGTGGCTGGCTGGCTATTCGGGAATGGAGGCGATGGTGGCAACGCTCGGGGTTGCTGCGGTGGTGTGCTGCGTGGCCTGCACCGCCGGAGACGTCTGCAACGATTTAAAAACGGGATCGCTCGTTGGTGCGGCTCCCTTTCGACAACAGATGATGCAGGTGGGCGGTGTCGCTGTGGCCTCGCTGGTGATGGCACCGGTCCTGACGCTGCTTCACGAGAACACGCCCGGTGGGATCGGTGGTGAGCAGCTATCGGCCCCCCAGGCCAACCTGTTCGCCAGCCTGGCACGCGGCTTCTCGGGCGAAACCGAGTTACCGTGGGGAATGATCGGGCTGGGGGTGATGTTGGGGCTATTGATCTTGGTGATCGACACGTTGCTTCGCGTCTCAGGGTCCCGATTTCGTGCCCATCTGATGCCGATTGCTGTGGGCATGTATCTGCCTTTCGGGTTAGCGACCCCGATTCTCATTGGTGGTTTGATTTCACATCTTTATTCACGTCGAGCGGCTGCGGAAAATCACGATCGATTGCTGCACCGGGGCGTGCTGTTTTCGAGCGGTGTGATCGCGGGGGAAGCTTTGACCGCTGTCGGCCTGGCGGGACTAGCGGCGCTCGGGATCAAATCTCTCGACTTGGGTTTGCCGGGACTCGTCGTTACCGGGCTTTCCATTGCGGTTGCCATCGGTATCGTGGGATCGTTTCTGTATTTCTGCAAACCAAGGGCGAGTGAGTAGCCCGATACTTTCACAAGACTTCCACAGACAGTGTGGATGACAACACCGCAAAGCCACAACTCAGCGGCAATCCACCGTTGACTCCGCGCGAGGTCGATTTGAGAATCGTGGTTTTGGTTCCACCTTCAACCTGTACGATCCTATGGCGCACGCCCTGGTCACCGGAGCCTCCGGGTTCATTGGCCATCATCTGGTGAAACTGCTTTCCGAGCGCGGCGATGAAGTCACTTGTCTGGTGCGCCGTCAATCGAATCGAAGCGGGGTCGAACCGTTTAATCCGAATTACGCCGTCGGCGATGTGACGGACCTCGAGTCGGTACGACGTTCGCTGCACGGGATCGATGTTGTCTATCACCTTGCCGGTCTCACGAAGAGCCTTGGCGCCGAGGCCTTGTATCACGTCAACGAAGAGGGATCGCGAAACATTGCCCGCGCATCGGCCGAAAGGGATCGTCCACCCGTCGTGGTCGTTGCTTCCTCGCTCGCCGCGGCTGGACCATCCCGGTCCGGAACGCCGCGGACCGAGTCGGAAACCCCCGCGCCGGTATCGCATTACGGGAAATCGAAGCGAGCCGGGGAATTGGCTGGCCAAGCATTTTCCGGTCAGGTGCCGATTACCGTGGTACGGCCGCCAATTGTCTTCGGAGAGGGAGACAAGGATGGATTTGAACTCTTCCGGGGGATCGCGAGATTCGGCGTCCATCTGGTCCCCAGTTTTCGCGACCACGATTTCTCGCTGATCCACGCCGACGATCTGGCCTTCGCTTTGACAAGGGCCGCCGAGCGAGGGTCTCGAATGAAACCGGACGACGAGGAAGCGGGTGTCTACTTTGCGGCGGACGAGCAGACCGTCAGCTACGCGGAGTTTGGACGGATGGTTGGCCGCGGACTCGGTCGACCTCGTGCCGTGGTGCTGCGAACGCCAGGGGCGTTGATCTGGACGATCTGTAGCGTCAACGAGTTGTTGTCACGTGTGCGACGCCGCGCGCACATCTTGAACCTCGACAAAGCGAGAGAAGCGACGGCCGGGGCGTGGGCCTGTTCCCCGTCGCGACTGCGGCATGACACCGGCTTTCGTTGCGAGGTGTCACTGAAAGAACGAATCGACCAGACGGTTGACTGGTACGTTCGCGAGGGCTGGCTGAAGCGACGTGGCTGAGTCTCCGACCAGTTCCCTCGACAGCGACCAGTTCCCTCGACAGCGACCAGTTCCCTCGACAGCGACCAGGTTTCACAGCGACCAGGTTTCTCGGAATCGGGATTCTTCGCTATCACGGCGCGATTGGCGAGTCGCCGCGGTTCATCTTGATCGGCTCATCTTGATCGGTTCGGCAAAGTCCGATTCCATCTGGTCGGGTAACCGCCACACGTTGTCACCGCTGGAGTCGGCAAAGTAAAGATAACTGGGGCTCAGCGAGGTTGGATCGCCATCGGCCCAGAAAACATAGAAAGGGTCCTTGGCCTCGAGGGGCCGACGCGCGTAATTGTGATTGCGCGAACTGTCTTTTGTCAGCCTTGCCGATTGAACCCACGTCGCTCCCCGATCGCGGCTGGTCCACGTCACCAGTTCACCGCCACCGTGGTAAGGCTGCGGCCCCGGATCGGAAGGGATTCGAACCGTCCATGCTTCGCCTTCGAGGTACAGGCTGCCCATGTCGTAGTTATGATCGGCCCGGCAGATCGTGGAGTCGGTCCATCTCGATCCGTCCCAACGAACAACGCGAAAGTATCTGGGGTCGTTGGGCGGTCCCGGCTCGTGACCGGGACTGGTGACATACAGCAGGACGGGCTGGTCATCAGAATCAAAGCCCATGTCTTTGAGGTAGACATTCCGTTTTTCCGACGCGTAATCGAGGACCCGTGCCGGACTGGTCACCTCGGTGATTGGGACCGACAAACGCTTGCCGTCGACGGTTGTCCAAGTTTCACCGCGATCGGTCGTTTGAACGTAGTAAAGGTCGGTTCGCCGATCCACGTTTCC
>JARFQX010000760.1 GCA_029287555.1 Rubripirellula sp.
GGATATCGCTGGCCCGCAGCTGGACCGCTTCCTGGATCATCAGGTTGACCAGACGAATGACCGGCGCACTGCTGTCATCGATCTCCTCCTCGGCCCGCTCGCTGTCGGAATCGGTCTCGGTAAAGTCGATCGCCGTGTCGGTGAATTCCTGGAGCATCGAGTCGGCCGATTCACCTTCGACCTGCCCGTAGTACTTGTTGATTGCGGCGGTGATCGCTCCTTTGGGGGCGAGGGCCGTTTCGATCTTGCGGTTGAGGATAAATCGCAGCTTTTCGATCGTTTCGAGATCGAACGGGTCGGCAATCAAAATCCTTAGGGCGCCATCCTCATCGCTGTAGGGGAGCACGTTGTTTTCCCTGGCGACCGATTCCGGCACCAATTCGATCACCGAATCGGGGATCTGGGCACTTCTCAAGTCGACGAAGGGGATTTTGTGGTGTTTGGCCAGCGCCTGGGCAACCTCCTCCGGCGTGGCGTATTCCATCTGGATCAGCACATCGCCGACGTCGGCCTTGGTCGTCTTGGCGACACTCTCGGCCTCATTCAACTGGTCGAGGCTGATGACGCCCTGCTTGAGTAGCAAGTCGGTAAAGTCTTGTGCCACTCGACTCATTACACGATTCCCTGGGGGAAGAAACTTGGGGGAAAGAAGAGAGGAGGACCGATCGGGTAACCCTGGAAAAAGGGCGTCCAAGATACCTTTTCGGATGCAGCTCCCAGGATAGCAGAGAATTTCCCCGATCGCAGTAGAAAAGAGGGGCGAGTAGCGAGGGGCGAGAAAAAGTAGAGTCGCGAGCGGCGAGTGGCGAGTGGCGAGAAAGAAAGACAGTGGAGAGAGGCGAGTGGCGGATGGCGACTGCTTTTCTCGCTTCTCGCCGCTCGCTTCTCGCCACTCTCTTCTCACATCCCCGTTCGGACGACGCCGACGGCGATCCCCAGCACACTCGCGTCGCTGACGTAGATCGGTTCCATCGACGAATTGGCCGGCTGCAGTCGAATCCGATCTTGCTCGGGGTACCAATACTTGAGGGTTGCCTCGCCGTCGGGCGTTTGGGCGACCACCATTTGGCCGGGCAGTGCCGTTTCCTGCTTTTGAATGATGACGTAGTCGCCATCGGCGATGTGGGCATCGATCATCGAATCGCCCGAGACCCGCAGGATGAAGCGATCGTCGCGAAACAACATCTCGCTAAAGTCGACCATTTCGCTTTGCTCAAAGGCAAGCGCCGTCGGGCCGGCCGAAACCATGCCGGCCATCGGCAGCGAATGACCGTTACGATCGGCCGCATGGGTCAATTCAATCGCCCGAGACTTGTTGGGACTCCGCGTGATCAGACCCTTGCGTTCCAGGGCTCGCAAATGGCACATCACTCCATTGGGGCTTTTGATCCCAAAATGCTCGCCAATCTCGCGAACAGTCGGTCCGTAGCCGCGTTTCACGATCAGCGATCGGATCATTTCATAGACATCGTGTTGGCGATCGGTCAATTGAGTTGACATGGGCACGTCCCTTGGCGGTGGACTGGGGGGGGATTGCAGGACCGTTCGAGGGAACGATGGAAACCGGCGGCAATCTCAATTTCCCGAGCGGGCTTACGATCGAGTGAGGCCAGATGACTCAGGAGCTTGAACTCAGCCGGCTGAATCAACCAGCCAGGACGATCGAGGGCGATGATCAGGGGCACTCCGAGGACGGCCTTGGAGAGGAACCCGCGTTCACTGGTCCGCTGAACACCACCTGGTAGAGGTCGCTGGGGCACCATCGTGGGTGGTCAATTCTACCAGATGCTAAACACGTGTCCATAATAATCATGGGTGGGAACCAAGAAGTCCTGTCGTGGCGAGGGTGATGGTCAACAACCCCACTGGAATGCACCACCAGGCGAACCAATGAAGCCGGTCTTGGCGACTCCAACCGATCAGCCAGAGCAACGAGACGATCCCGACCAGGAAAGAAACAGCCGCTCCGACAGCCAGCTCGGTCGGTGTTTGGGCGATCGGCACGCCATCTCGGACCGACTCCCACAGATCGCGGAGCGTCAGTACGGTGGCACCGAGAATCGCGGGAATCGCCAACAGAAAGGAGAAGGTCACCGAGTCATCATTCTTCAGGCCTGCCAGTCGTCCGCCCAGAATCGTTGAGCCGCTGCGGCTGATGCCCGGCAAAATCGCCACCGCCTGGAAACAACCGACCAGAAACGCACCACCCCAGGACAGGGATTGGTAGGGTGCATCCCGCGGCCCGAGTCGTCCCAGCAGAATCAACATCGAACCGGTCACCAACAACATGATGCCCGCCAGCAGGGGGCTGCGGATCAGGTACGGAAAGAACAACTTGATGGTGACCCCAGCCAACGCGGCGGGAATCGTTCCGACGATCAGCAGCGGGATGACGCGGCGGTCACTGCTGATCAAACTCAAGATGCGTCGCCAGAACACCACCAGGATTGAGCCGAGCGTGCCAGCGTGGAGGATGATCTCGAGCGTCGGCGATTCACTCAGTTCCCCCAGCATCGCACCGAGAATCACCAGGTGCCCGGATGAACTAATGGGAAGGAACTCGGCGATCCCCTGGACGACGGCAAGAATAATGATCAGATGCACGCGCTTTAGCAGCCTTGCGCCGCCGGGCCAATCGAGGAGTGGAAACAAGGATTGCCGAATGTCTCGGCACCGCCGAGCGACGTCCTATGGTTGAGTATCGCGTCAATCCACACCAAGGTAGTTCGAGAATGGACCAGTCCAAGGCACAGTCCCACGCGGGACCTTCGGTTGCACGAATCGGGGCGGATGCGCCGGTTGTAGGAGAGGAAGCCAACCAAGCCGGCGTCAGACAGGCCGGCAACAACCAAGCCAACAACCAAGCCGGCGCGGGAGCAGCCATTGAGCGAGCGAAGGGCGATGATTCCGAGCCGTCACGTCGACGTGAATCGGACGCGGTTCCGCATTACGGTTCTTTCCGCAGCGACCTGATCAATCTGATCCGCGGGTTTTGCATGGGAGCGGCCGACACGGTTCCCGGGATCAGCGGCGGTACGATCGCTTTGATCATGGGTCACTACTCCCGGCTTGTCACGGCGATCAGCCATATCGATAGCCGATTCGCGCGATTGGTCGCGGGCCGTCACTTCGTCGCGGCAGCCTCACACATTGATTTTCGGTTTCTGTGCATGCTCGGCGGTGGCATCCTGATCGGGATCGTGACGCTTTCGGGGTTGATGCACTACCTGCTCGATGTCCACCTGCCGGAAACGCTTGCGGTCTTCCTGGGGCTGCTGGTAGCGAGCCTGTGGGTGGTGGTGCAGTATGTCGATCGCTGGTCTCCGTCGCGGATCACCGCGTGCGTGGCGGGAGCAGCGGTCGCGGTGGTGATTTCCTTGATGCCAACCGGTCACGGCTCGATGAGCTTGCCGTTCTTGTTCCTGGCGGCATCGGTGGCGATCTGCGCGATGATCTTGCCTGGAATCAGCGGGGCGTTCGTGTTGCTAGTCCTGGGCGTCTACCACCCCGTGACAGGACTGGTCAAGGACTTTGCGAAGCTTCAAATCGGTGGCGAGGAACTGCTGCAGTTGATGGTGTTCGGTTCTGGATGCGTCTTCGGACTGCTGAGTTTCTCACGCCTGCTCAAGCGAATGTTGCAGCGATCACCCGGGGTGACGATGGCCGCTCTGATGGGACTGATGATCGGCAGCGCCGGCAAGCTGTGGCCACTGCAGCGAGCGACGGCAGCAACAGCCGACTTGGAGCCGAAGTTTCGCGTCATGCAATATGTCGCGCCGGCCGAATGGACCGGACCCAGCATTCCGCTGCTAATCGCGCTGGCCGTCGGCGCCGCAATTGCAGTGCTCGCGATCGAATGGACCGCCACGCGAAGAAAGACGGCCTAGCGATTCACGGCCAGAACTCGAGTCTGGGACAGACTCGGCTACGGTTGGGACAGACTCGGCTACGGCGAGGCCATCCGTTCAATCCGAATCGCGGCGGCTTGGCCTTGGGGCGTGACGTTGATGTTGATGAAGGATTGGCCGGCGGACATCCCTGATTCGGCACAGGCATGAATGGGACAATCCGGATCCAATTGGCCAAGATTACGAATTGGGAACAATTCACCACCGAGCGATCCAACACTGGCAATCATCTCGACCATTCCTCCGCCTGCTCCCAGGTTTCCGATGTGGCCTTTGGCGGTCGTTACCGGCGGTTGCTTCTCCGGCGGGCCAAACACTTCCACAATGGCTTCGGCCTCCTGACGATCCGACTCTTGCGTTGCCAGGCCGTGCGCATGAATGTGGCCGATCGATCCGGGCTCCACA
>JARFQX010001005.1 GCA_029287555.1 Rubripirellula sp.
GAGATGACGACCGATCCGCTTAGCGGACGCTGCCCTTTCTTGAACCGAAGCACAATTTGCCTGTCACGCTGCACCAGGCTCGCGCTCCCGCCAAAACCATCGGCGATAATCGTGACGCTTTGACGGCCGTCGTCGACACGCAAACCTACCGCGTTAGGCAGGGATTCGATTTCGGCTTGCTCATCCAGTGTTACCACGACCATTTCTAAATCCCGGTTCCTCGATCCCAGGTTCAACGTTCGCAGGAAGGCGACCTGTGAACCAATGAAAATCGAAGCCGGCCGTTCCAGGATTTCGGTTGAGCCGACCGTGTAGTCCAAGATGACCTGGTCCTCAAAGCGATGGAGTCCACGGAACTTTCCCCAGTCTGCCGGCAGCGGACCGTATCGACGATCATCGCGTCCGACGATGCGCTGGTCATCGTCCAGCGAGCCATCAATGGGATAAGCCCATCCGGGGCCCGTTGGATTCGCGGCGATGATTGGACCGGCCGCACTCGCATGCACGCCGTGCCTTCCGTTGAATTGAATCCCATTCCAATCGATGAACTCCCCCGTCCAGGCGGCCGCCATCCGTAGCGTGTCGTGCTCAAAGGCGATCCACGCGCTGCCTCGGGCAACACCACCCGGGCCATCGTCGACACGAACCGCGATCGCCTTTTGCGCGATGTTATCTTTGCCGTCGCCGAATTGAATGCTGGTGATCAACATCGGCCCGTAGTCCATCGTTGTCCACGGTGCAATGACCTCCGGTTCGGGACCCCGCGACGAACCGCTGGGCAAACTGGTCAGGTAATCTTCCGAGACCGCAAAGTACTGGTCCGGGTTGTGATCGCGCAGGAAGTGCTCGCGGATGAACTGGATCACGTCGTACTTCTGCTGCGGCACCATCCAGGTTTGCGGCACCATCATGCCGCCGCCAAAGGTGAGCGTCTGGTACATCGCATAGGGATCGCTGCCGAATTTGAATTTGCCTTCCGCAAAACGCAGTGAGGTCGGCAGGGAGCCGGGCTGATCGATCGTGCCATGACAATTCTGGCAGACCGTTCGGTAGATCGCTTCGCCGCGCTGGAGCGACTGGTCGTTCCAATCCGCGATCATCCCTCGATGGTCCAGATCGGACTCGTAGGCCGGCACGCTGAGTCGAAGTGATTCTTCCGACGGTTGCAGCTCGCGAGCGACGTCGCGGCCGCCATCGCGAATGGCAACGAGGTAGGCGATCAAGTCGAGAAAGTCCTGCCGCCGACGCAGCGCATTGACTTGCCCGGCCGGCATCAGTGACACGCCCGATGGCTTTTCCAGTTCGACGTCGTCCACTTGCAGAACGATTCGATCGGCATCGCCAATGCCGGTTTGAAGCGTGATCTCTTGATCGCTTCGGCTGATTTCGATTCCCACCAGGGCGCGGCCATCCGTCGTAATGAGTTGTCGACTCTGGTAGGCGGGTTCGATCTCGGCCGAGGGCCGGAGCACGGACTCCACCAGGTGCGCGTCGTCAACGCGTCGTTTCCAGGCGGCCAGGTCGGGACCGATTCCTTCCATCGGCTCGGCCGTGGCGTGACACTTGAAGCATCCCACACCCGGGGAATGAAACAGGAACGCGCCGCGAGCCGGGTCACCGAGTTCACGAGAGTCCGCAGCAGTACCGGCTGGGTTTTCGGCCAGCAATTGCTGCTCCATTGGAACCGTTTGAGCGGAAACATCGCGTGTACAAGTTGCACACCACAGCGTTAGGAAGGAGAGAACGAGTCGCCCCATCGACTTGCAGGACGTTTCGAGCAATGCAGAACGTACGGGTTGTGAGGGCACGGTGACTTGGCTTTGGCGGTTCATGGTGGTTGGGCGATGACAGGATTCGGAATCCGGCCCAGTATAAGCCAACGACACTGTGCCAACGTGGACGTACTCAACTTGCTCGCCCTCCGAGGTGGTGGCGCGTGGTCTACTGTCTCTGCCTGACGTCCTTTTCATCCCCTCGATGTGTTCCGCGATGACTTTCCTTCCAAAATTCGCGTTTTCTTTGTTCGCCGTCGCGACAATCAGCCTTACGACTGCCGACGCCCAGTCGTCGGCACAACGGCGTGATTTTCGAAAGCTGCAGCAGGCCCAACAGCGGATGCAGGAACAAATGCGTTCGGCCGCGGAGAACCAACCGAAGTTGCCCGACGACCCGCAACTTCTCGGCCTCCACAAAGAATTTATCGCCAAGGCCGAGAGGTTGGCGATGGAATACGAACGAAAGAAACAGTTCGACAAAGCGCGCGAAGTCTACGAATCACTCGTTCGCCTCGTTCCGAAATACGCAACCGCCGAGGAAGGACTCGGCCGCGTGCTTGCCAATCAGCGAATGAGCGATCGCAGGCTGACCGATGTCGAGGCCAACCAGCAGTGGCAGGACAGCGGCGTGATGTTGCAACAAGGCATGCCGGTGCGGATCGAGGTCAAAGGCACTTGGAAGGTTGTCTACGAGACGGGGCCAAAGGGAATTGAGATTCCCGAGGAGTTTCGCCAACGCGATAACCGGATCAAGTTGGGGACACTGATTGGCGTCGTTGCCAACACGCCCGCCGAGCTTGCCGAAGCACGCCCATTCGTGGTGGACAACGGGATGGAGTTCAACGCCAAGAAGACCGGTCGACTTTACCTGCGCATGTTCGACGTCGATCCAACCGACAACGAAGGTAAGTTGTACGTGTTGATTCAAAGCACTTTTGCCAAGTGACCGCGAAGCAGAATGTTCGGTCAGGTGCGTGGCAAATCCAGGATGAGCCACGAATGAGCACGAATGCACACGAACCAAGATTCGGCTTGAATCGCAACCTTCGTGCGGATTCTCGTGATTCGTGGTCGACTTGGCTGGACTCTACTTGCGAATCGTTTCTGTTAGATTCGCTTTCCCGCGTTTCGCTTTGACCTTGCCACATCATCAGGCAGGCGACGGCCACCAGCGCCGCGGCAACCACACGTTTGAATTGCTCCGCCGAGATGCCTCGGCTGGCGATGGCGCCAGCTTGCACGCCAACGATTGCGAGGGCGGCCGCCACAACAATTTGTGTCGCGACGGGTCCTTCGACATGGCTTCGCAACACGAGTAAAGCCGCTTTGTAGATGGACATGACCAGCAGGCACTGGGTCACGAACGCTTTGTATCGGGCTTGCGACCAACCCTGTTTCAAGGCGAACGCTGCGATTGGTGGACCGGCAATGCTGACCGCGCCCGCGAGAAAACCAGAGACCGCACCGGCCAAGAATGAGGATCGTCCAACGGAGCCCGCATGTTGCGCCGAACTGACTCGCCGCAGGCTAAGGATCACCATCACAAGAATGCCCAGCCCGGTGCCGCGAACGAGTAAGTCCAACGAGACGCTTTCGAATAACCGCAGCCCGAGTGGC
>JARFQX010001008.1 GCA_029287555.1 Rubripirellula sp.
GCGTCGCGAACGTCTTGCGGGACACGAGGGTCGTTCGCCATGAAGTACATCAATCCCTTCTGATAGACCTCGTGCTGGCGGATGATTTCACGTCGACGGTCGTAGCTGGCCGTCGGGTAGTCGTAATTCATGCCGATGTAATCGGTGCTAAACGGGCCGTGGTTGTTGGTGTCGGTCTTGTGGTTGGGGATCGGATCGAACTTGTTGAACATGTCGCGCCAACCATGGTCAAAGACGCGCAGCAGCAGTTCATACTGTTCGGGGTCGTAGCCTTCCGGTTTCGGAAAGGGAATCCGATTCTCCTCGACGTTTGTCAAACACATGCGGAAGCAATACGCCTGCACGCGATGGTCGCCCTCTCCCTTGGTGCCCGGTGGGTCCGGACTGATAAGCGGCAGCAGTCCGCTGTTGGGATCACCCGGCACGACGTAGGGATCGGTCGGTTTGACGAACCAGTGTTGGTGATGCAGCACACCGACTTGGATCCCGTTCCAAGTTTCTCCGTAAACCGAGTTGGCTTCGCGACCGACGTGAAAATCGACGCCGGCAGCGGCCATCAGATCGCCTTCATACGTTGCATCGATGAACATGCGGCCCGCATATCGCTCGCCGCCGAGCGTCGTGATCGACTTGATTCGGTTTCCTTCCACGACCACACCGCCATCCGAACGGTCCAGCCATTGATCTCGAACGACCGTTATTTCCTCTTCCGCAATCATCGCTTCAAAGATCTGCTCTGCGACGCGTGGTTCGAACACCCACATCGTGCTGCCATCGCCACGCTTGCCCGGAGGACTTTGGTTGCGATTGCCAAAACTGGCCTGGGTTTGCCATCGCCAAGCTTGGGGTTGTTGATAGTGCTTCCACACCCGGTGGTAGAACTCTCGGCTGATTCCCCCAATGGCATCCTTGTTTCCGGAATCGGTCCAACCCAAACCGCCCGAGGTCAAACCTCCGAGGTGGCGATCGGGACACACGAGCACGGTCGATTTCCCCATCCTCTTGGCCTGCACCGCAGCGACCACCCCGGCACTGGTACCGCCGTAGACCACCACGTCGTAAACCGGTTGGTCAGCTCGCAAAGGTGCAAAGGGGAGCAATCCCAGCAACAGGGACATCAATGACGCAATGTTTTTCATTTCGCTGCAAGGAAGTGCGAGGGCGGGGAAGTGAGGCGGGAACGGAACGCGAGTCGTCGGATGCAGATTGCGGTTCACGCACCGCGTGCGGATCACGATTCTGGTAAAGTTGTACCGCAACGCCGCGCCGGCATGTCGCCCGACTTTTTTCGACCCGCCGGTTCGAAATTCACTTGTCGGTGCCTGGGAATTCCCTAGCGGGAGATACCGGCATTTCAAGGGGTAGGCCGGCATCAAGGAGCGTAGCGACGCGGATCCGGCAAAGTGTTTGCTCGGCGTTGAATCTCGTTGATCGGTGCCGGGTCTGCGCTTCGCCTGATTCGGCCTACTTCGAATTCCTGGGCGCCCTCCGTTACTTCGTTCTAATTACTATTTGCATCGTGATCGTGATCGCGCAACCTGTCAATCGAGAGCCGCTTCATGAAGTCTGATCCATCCACCTCTCGGCGAAACTTCCTGCAAAACGCCGGGGTTGTTTCCGCTGCGAGTCTGGGAGCAACTGTCGGGCTAGGCCCGGGCCGGCGCCGAGTGGTTGCCGGCCAAGCACGCGTGGAAGAGACTCGAGTCATCAGTCCGACGCCCAAGCTTTACTGTGGTTGGCCGACGCTCGCCCGCCGATCCAACGGGAAGTTGATTGTCGTCTGGTCGGGGGGCCGCGAGGCACACGTTTGCCCATTTGGACGCGTCGATATGATGACCTCCGACGACGAGGGACAAACGTGGACTTGGCCGCGCACGTTACTCGATAGTGCGATCGACGATCGTGATGCTGGTGTTTTGGAAACGTCACAGGGATCGCTGTTGGTGACCACCTTCACTTCGCTGGCCTACGAGCAGCGTAAATGGCCCGACGAAGCGAGGGAACGATGGGCGGCGGCCCAACGTCGACTGAATGTCGTCCGACGCCAAGCGGAACTCGGACAGTGGATGATTCGTTCAACCGATGGCGGTGTGACGTGGTCGTCGCGTTACAGCAGTATCGTGAACAGTCCGCACGGTCCGATTCAACTTTCCGATGGACGATTGCTTTACGCGGGTGTCAGGTTGTGGGATCCCGGTCGGAAGGTCGGCGTTTGCGAGTCGACCGACGACGGTCAAACTTGGCGCTGGCTGTCCGACATCCCGGTCCGAGATGGCGACCAGATGAAGGACTATCATGAGTTGCACGCGGTCGAAACCACTTCGGGCAAGATCATCGTTCACATCCGCAACCACAATCCATCGCAATCACGCGAAACGCTGCAGTGCGAATCGGATGATGGCGGCATGACTTGGACAAGTCCGCATTCGATCGGCGTTTGGGGATTACCCTCGTTCCTCCTGCGGCTCCGCAGCGGTCGGTTATTGATGAGCTACGGTTATCGCCGGGCCCCCTTCGGCAATCAGGCTCGCTATAGCGATGACGAAGGGAATACCTGGAGTGAGCCGCTGACGATTTCGGACGACGGATCGGGCGGCGACCTGGGTTACCCGAGCACCGTTGAGTTGAGTGACGGTTCGTTATTGACGGTTTGGTACGAGAAGATGTCCGATTCCCCAAAGGCCGTCCTCCGCCAAGCCCGCTGGACCCTCGCCTAAATCGAGGTGCGCGATTGTGAATGAGAATTGATTCCTAATGGGACGCGTCCGTTCCAGCATGTTGATCAGTCACTCTCCCTCCGGGCATTGGTGTCGACACAAATCAACTCACCCTGCCTCCGGAGCAAGTCCGTAGCGGAATACTGGATGTCACTCTCCCTCCGGGAGAGTCGGGCTCTCAGGCCCGGAGAGGGTCTTCATGCGTTTCTTGGCAGGGCATCCATTGCCGTCGAACCGTCACCCTCCTCGTCCGCTACCGCGTTCCCGTACTCTTACTCGTGCTCAGCGCAGCGGTGCTCGTCATCGAAACGGCGTGCTTGAAACGGTTCACGTCCGATATTGGACGTTGTTGATGATCGTATCGGAGCGCTTGTCCAACCGGTCCGCTTCGAAACAAAGTACAATCGAGTTCCCTACGACGAGGATGAGCACCGCTGGGCTGAGCACGACTGTGGGGCGAAACCATGACACCGAGAACGAAGATGCGTTTGCTATTGCTACCAACGATGATGCTGCTTGGCCTCATGGCGCCTCGGCTTGCCTTGGCCCAGTCGCGCGACTATCCGCCCGATTTCCCTGACGCCCGGGCTGAAGTCTACAAACAGGTTGGCGATATCGAATTAAAGTTGTGGATCTTTGAGCCGGCATCGCGTGGTGAGGAACCTCGTCCAGCGATCGTTTTCTTTTTCGGTGGCGGTTGGAAGTCGGGATCGCCGGCGCAGTTCCAACAACACTGTCGATACTTGTCACGGCAGGGGATGGTTGCGATCGTCGCCGACTACCGTGTCCGCGAGCGTCATCATACTTTGGCCGAGAAAAGCGTGGCGGACGCCAAGTCGGCCATTCGCTGGGTGCGACGGAATGCTGGGCGTTTGGGTGTGGATCCGAATCGAATCGTTGCCGCCGGAGGTTCCGCCGGCGGCCACTTGGCGGCCTGTACCGGCGTGATTGATGGTTTCGATGAGCCCGACGAACCGCCGGAGCTCAGCAGCACGCCCAACGCGATGGCTTTGTTCAATCCCGCCGTCGTGTTGGCACCGTATGAGGGTGTCGAATTCAGCGAAGAGAAGCAGGCCGATCTTGCTGCCCGGGTTGGCGTGCCGGTGAAACAGATTTCACCCATTCATCATCTTCGCCCCGGGTTGCCGCCGACCATTATCTTTCATGGAGAAGACGATCCAACGGTCGGATTCAACACGGTGCGCCGCTACACGGAGGTCAACGAGGAACTAGGCAACCGCTGCGAGCTTGCCGGCTATCCGGGCGCCCTTCATGGCTTCTTTAATTTTGGCCGAGGCGGTGTCCCGGGCGAGCATTATCTTGATACGGTTTCCCGGCTTCATGAGTTTCTCGGCAGTCTCGGCTACATCGATGATCCCCCGCAAGGTTTGCTGCCCGAATCTGCCAACGTGCACCTGCGTAGTCGATTCGCAAATTCGTACGACGCAATCACCGATCGCAAGCAAGCGACGGTTGCTTTCATTGGTGGTTCCATCACCGAAATGAAGGGCTATCGAGCGAAGTTGGAGAAGTGGCTGCAAACAACTTTTCCTGAGACCGAGTTTGAATTCATCAATGCGGGAATCAGTTCAACCTGTTCAACGACGGGCGCGTTCCGCCTCTCTGACGATGTGCTTTCGCACGATCCCGACTTGCTGCTGATCGAGTTTGCGGTCAATGACGACCAGGATGCCGCGCATTCGCGTCAGGCTTGCATTCGAGGTGTGGAGGGGATATTGCGGCAGACCCTTCAAGACCATCCCGCTACTGACATGGTGATCACCTACTTCGTCAATCCACCGATGCTCGAGAAACTTGGGCAAGGCGAGACGCCAACGAGCATCGAAGCCCACGAGTTGGTCGCGTCACATTACGGCGTATCGAGTGTGAACCTTGCAAACGAGGTTGCCGAGAGAATTGCCGAGGAAAAGATGACGTGGCACGAGTATGGAGGAACGCATCCGGCAGAGGCGGGCAACGCGTTGGCTGCGGCGATGGTCCAGGACTTGTTGGAGACTGGCTGGCATCAAGCATCCGAATATGGGGACGACTGGAAATCGATGTCGAGCCGTTTGCCGAAGAAGCTCGACGAGATGAGTTATGATCGGGGAAGGTTCGTGGCACTGCAGTCGGCCGAGGGCGATGAAGGTTGGAGCATCGGAAGACCTGATTGGTCAAAGATTGCCGGCAGGTTGCGAGCGAGGTTTGACGAAACGGAGCTTTTGTTTGCCTCGCAACCGGGGGCGGGGCTGCGATTGAAGTTCGAAGGAACGGCGGTGGGTCTCTATG
>JARFQX010000076.1 GCA_029287555.1 Rubripirellula sp.
GTCATAAAGACGGGGGTAACGCCAGCCTTTCGTGATTGTCGCCTATGGCTCCGTCTATCGTCGCTTACCCGCGCGCTACGATCGACGGAGCGATCGGCGACGGTGTGATTCGTGAAGACGCCGTGGTGGTTAGAATGCACCGAGGTCCGGTTCTGCTGCGAGGTTTTCCGCTTCGCGACAAACCGTGGAAATTGTTTTCGCACTGGAGTGATTGGATATGGATTGGCGGCACGCCCGCACGATTGTGATCTGTCTTTGCCTGAGTCTGACGGCGAGCGACTTGCGATCCGAAGACGCGCTCGGACTGCTCGATGACCGCATGCTCCACCTGCGCAGCGGCGGCGATCGAGAATGGAGTTCGTTTCCAATGCAAGCCGATGGAGTGAATCTGGACCAGCCATTTGAATCGGCCGCCAACGATACCGCGTGGACCTTGTCCTTGCGCCAGCAAGACGTCAAACAGAGCTGGGAGGTCCGCATCAATGATCGTCCAATTGGGCGACTGGTCCGAGATGAAAACGATCTGCGAACCGATCTTGAGATTCCCCCTCGCACCCTGGTCGATGGCGTCAATCGCTTGCAGGTGGTGCAGGTCGGTAAGATCGATCCGGATGACATCCGAGTGGGAGAGATCGAAATCCACGCGGTCAAGCCTCGCGAATTACGAAGGGGCGCGGAACTCCAGGTGGTGATCACCGATCAACAAGACCAACTGATGCCGGGCCGGATCACCGTCGTTAACCTCGATGGGACGCTGGTACCGGTCGGCGCATCGTCGAGCCTGGGGACGGCGGTACGAGAAGGGGTCGTCTACACCGGCCGCGGAACGGCAACGTTTGGATTGCGACCGGGAAGCTATCGGATCTACGGCGGGCGAGGTTTTGAATATGGGATTGAATCCGCTCGGGTTGATTTGCGGCCGGGGGATCGGGCGAAGCGCACGCTCAAACTCACTCGGCAAGTCGATACCGAAGGCTGGATTGCCTGCGACACGCACATTCACACCGTTACGCACTCCGGCCATGGAGACTGCACGATCGACGAGCGAATGGCAGCACTGGCGGGGGAGGGAATCGAGCTGCCAATCGCAACCGATCACAACACTCAAATCGACTACACCGAACCTGCGAAGGCCGCCGGGAGTTCTGCCTACTTCACTCCGGTTGTCGGGAATGAAGTGACGACAAGCCGAGGCCACTTCAACATTTTTCCGACTCGCACCGATGCCCCGCTGCCGGATCACCAGGCACCAGATTGGAAATCGCTGTTCGATTCGATCTTTTCAGCATCCGAGGTGCGAGTTGCGATCCTGAACCACCCGCGAGACCTGCATAGCAACTTTCGGCCGTTCTCACCCCGGCATCATGTCAGCCTGGTCGGTGCGAATCTTGATGGCTTCGATCGTCGCTTCAATGCCATGGAATTGATCAATTCGGGGGCGGTGCAGACGGACCCGATGCAGCTCTTTGAAGATTGGTGTGGCTTGATCAATCACGGGATGAAAGTGACACCGGTTGGGAGCAGCGATTCCCACGATGTAAGTCGATTCATTGTCGGCCAAGGGAGAACCTACATCGCGGGTGACGATTCTGATGTTGCCCAGATAGACGTCGAGGCGGCGGTGGGCGCATTCCTTCAAGGGCGGGTGGTTGTCAGCTACGGTTTGTTCGCCGACTTACGGGCTAATGACTCAAGCGGCCCAGGCGAGTTCGTGTCACTTAATCCTTCGCAAGACCTGGCGGTTTCGGTCGACGTCCTTGGGCCGACTTGGACCGATGTCGAGAGAATCGAATTGTGGGTCAACGGACGACGAAGATTCGCAAAACCTGTCTCGTCCGAACCGTCTGCCGAGGATCCCGACTCGCGCCCTGCGCTCGATCGGAATGCCGTCGGCAATCGCCGAGGCCGAAAAGCCCAGGCTCGTTGGTCCCTGGCTCGTTCCGAGTTGAACGGGGATGTGTGGATCACGGCGGTCGCCATCGGACAAGGCGTAACCGCGCCTTACTGGCCCACCGCCAAGCCCTATCAACCTGATTCGATTGATTTTGAGCCGTACGTATTCACGTGCACCGGTCCGCTGTGGGTCGATGTCGATGGGGATGATCGCTACACGTCCCCGCTCGGCTACGCCAAGCAACTCCTTGGCGAGTGCGGTCTTGAGGGCAACGCGGCTTCGGATGACGTGGAAGGCAATTGGGATGCCCTTGCCACGCGGCTTGGCGAGATGGATGCGAGTGTGGTGCACCAGACCGTTGCTTGGCTTCTCGGTCGAGGCGTGGAGATCAAATCGTTGCGGGAAGCAGCCGACGAGCCGATCCGATCGGGGATAAATGAAGCGGAACGAGCCTGGCAGAGGAGTGTCCGAGCCCGACTTGAACAAAGCGAGTAAACGCGTAAACGACGAAAGATCGATTCAGGCCGTCGCGGTCCGGATTTTTTTTGCGTTTTGAGTTTCCCCAAGCGGGTTCGCGCTTGAGGGGCACTGATTAGGTCTCACAGTTTGATTGGTGTTGATTCTGGAATCGTGTTCTGCGAGATTCCGCCGATTCCGCACTCAAGGCTGCGTAACACTTCCCTTCGGATTGCGCTCAGGTTGTCAGGCAAACCCCCTGGCAACCCGTTCGGAGACGAACCAATGACGACTCAAGAATGCGATTCCCGCGACCGCCGTCTGGTCGAGAACATCCGCTTCGTTTTCCAGGCCAATCCTCGGCTGCACGCGTATTCCGCGGCCGTCCAGGTCTCGATTGAAAACGCCTCGGTGGTACTTCGCGGCGAGCTTCCCCGAGCCGACCTGAAGGAGTTGCTCGTGCCGGCCGTCCGCCAGGCGGGGGTCCTGTACCGAGTCACCGACTGCGTGCGGATCGCTTCGTAGCAGCCGGAGAAGGCAGTAAGGCAGTAAGTAGGACAATTCGAGAGTTGGCGGATCGGCGTCGCACTCGCCTCTCGCCTCTCGCCTCTCGCCTCTCGCCTCTCGCCTCTCACCTCTCGCCTCTCGCTTCTCGCTTCTCGCCACTCGCCCTTAACCAGAAATCATCTGCATGAGGAGTCCGCAGAGATAGGCTCCGTAGG
>JARFQX010000104.1 GCA_029287555.1 Rubripirellula sp.
CGGAAAGTCCTGGTCCTTGGACATCGTTTCCGGCTCTTCGCCGTGCAGCATCAACCCGCTATTGCGAATCGCCCACCCGGGCCCACCTTTGCATTGTTCGCCCACGAATCGGTATTCGCATCGCAACCGGTAATGTGAAAACGAATCCTTGTAGAACAAATGCCCGAAGGTTTGATTGAACTCGTCGTAGGCGTCATAGCCAACCTTCAACAGGCCGTCCTCGACGCGAAACGTGTTTCCAAAGTTGTCGCCCAACTCGTGGTAGCGAATTTTCGGGGTCCAACCATCGAGGTTTTTTCCGTTGAACAGCTGGATCCACTCTCCGGCCTTCGGCTCCTGGGAAGTTCCCAGGGAGGGCATTAGGAGGAATAGGAAACAGACCAAGCCTTGTTTCGCAAATTGCACGTGCGTCAGTTTGACCAAAGGTTGCCAGCGATTCATGATGAGCGACTGCCGAAGGGATTAGAATGCTCTGAAATTGTGGGAAGACCAGCCGATCTCGTGCGGCCAGTCCAATCGCAAAATTGTACACAAGAGCGGCTTGCTTCGCAGGACGATTGGTCAGTGCTTCGAACCGATGCTGAGCACGGCCGGAAAGAGCGAGCACGAGCACGAGCACGAGAAGACCAATGGCTTGGATTCAGACTGGTTTCGACGGGCGTGGTACGACCAAAGGAAAAAAGACCATGGATACATCATTTCGCCGCCTGAACCGATCGACTTTCTTAATCGGATGCGTATTGGTCTTGTTGTCCGACCGTGCCCGGAGTGACGACGGAATCTATTCACGCCAACCCTCCGAGCCTCTTCCCGAACTCAAAGCGGAGCAGGCCGGTGTCGAATTGACGCTGGTTGCCGAGCATCCGGATGTCGTTACGCCGACGGGAATCGACGTTGATGAAAACGGCGTGATTTGGGTCGTGGCAAGTCACACTCACTTTCGTCCCGGTGACTACCCCGGCCCCAAACATGACCAGGTGCTTGTCTTCCAACCAGATGGCCAGCACAGCGTCTTCTATGACAAGACCGACGCCTCGATGGACCTGGAACTTGGCCCCGACAATTGGGTTTACCTTGCCCAGCGTGATCGCATTTTGAGGATTCGTGATGCCGACGGGGATGGACAAGGAGACGCGGAGGAAACCATCGCGAGCCTGGAAACGGAAGCCGATTACCCACACAACGGATTGAGTGGCCTCGCCTGGGCGAACAATGGGGATCTGATCTTCGCGCTCGGAGAGAACTACGCCAAACCTTGGAAGCTAATCGGGACCGACGGTGCATCCGTCGAAGGATCAGGCGAAGGTGGGATCTTTCGCTGCCGACCAAACGGTGGATCTTTGCGGCGAATCGCCAAGGGGTTTTGGAATCCGTTCGGCGTTTGCGTCCGCCGTGATGGCACGATGTTCGCCGCGGAAAATGACCCAGGCTCTCGACCCCCGTGTCGCTTGCTCCATTTGGTCGAAGGTGGCGACTATGGCTACCAACGTCGATTCGGCAACGCTTCTTACCACCCATTCGTTTGTTGGAATGGGGAACTCGCCGGCACGCTACCGATGTTGCATGCCGTGGGCGAAGCTCCTTGCGGGATCGCTCCGCTGGGCAACGGTCTGATTGTTCCTTCCTGGACCGAACACCGAATCGACTTCTATCCGCTCAAGCGCCAGGGCGCTTCGTTCGAGACCGAACGGATCACCCTGGTTCGCGGTGGTGACTTCTTTCGACCCACCTGCATCACCGCCCAATCGGACACCACCTTCTATCTGACGGATTGGGTTGTTGGCTCCTATGAAATTCACGGTCGAGGACGAATCTGGCGGTTGACGATCGATCAGGATCAAGCGGAGTGGCTCAAGAAATGGTCGATCGAACCTACGAATGACCAGGCGACGTTAGCTCGCGAACTTCGTACGGACAAGCGAACGCTTGATTGGAAAGAACTCTTGGAACTTTGCCGCAGCCCCGATCCTTTCATGCGATCGGCCGCCATTACCTCGCTTTCCAAGCAGGTGGAGCAGGCTGATTGGCGCAACGAGAAAGAACTCTCGGCAACCGACCTGATTTCCATTTTGCTTGCCACCAAGAGAAACCGACCTCGCGACGAAGAGACCGTTGAGTTTTTCTTGAACCACGCCGACCCAGACGTCCAGTTCGAGGCGATGCGGTGGATCGCCGAAAGCGACCTAATTGCTTTTCGAGAAGAGATTCGCGAGCGTCTTGGCGACCCCAATCTGCCGTACCGACTCTTCGAAGCGGCGCTGGCCACTTCGAATACGCTCGAGGGCAAACCGGAGTTAGGCGTGGCGGATCTCAACATGTTGATGTCACTACTGGAGTCCCCCGAAACCTCGCCCAGGATCCGTGCCTACGCGCTGCGACTCTTGGATCCGCAGCATCGAAGATTCGCCCCGAAACTGTGGCGAGAACTATACGGCAGCGGGAATCTGGATCTGATCACGGAGTTGGTCCGATCGGTTGCCACCGTCGGGACCAACGAAGCCATCGATTTCCTTTCGGAAGTCACACGCGATGAGAACCTTCCCGCCTCCGTGCGGGCCGACGCAGTCGCGGGGTTATCCAATTCAAGTCGGGAGGCAATGCAGTTGCTGATGACGATGGCGGAGTCGAACAGCAAGTCCCTGCGCGAGGAATCGCTTCGCTCACTTCGCTTTGCACAACTCGACGATCGTGACGAGCAACGCCTGAAGAAGATTGCACGTGAGTATCCACCCTCAGCGGATCTGATCGCGGCGGCTATCGACCCAAAGAGCGCGACCCGATCGCGACCGGACCCCAAGGATCTGACGGCCTGGAAACAACGTTTGCGCGACGTCACTCAAGGGGTCGACTTGGATGCGGGCCGACGAATCTTTCATCATTCCACCGTCGGAACCTGTATCAAGTGTCATCGATACTCCGGCCGCGGCCGCGATGTCGGCCCCGATCTCTCGGCGGTTTCTAACATGGGAGACGTCGACCGGTTGCTTCTCGCGCTGCTGCAACCGAGCCGCGACGTCGACCCGCAATACCATCCTCGCATGCTGGTGACCGAAGACGGCCAAGTATTCACCGGCATCCTGCTTCGTGACGGCGGGGGCGGACGGGAGTTCTATCGAGACGCTTCGGGGCGTGAGCAGATGTTCAAGACAGATCAGATCATCGAGAGAAAGGAATTGAAGACGTCAATGATGCCCGATGGTTTGTTTGAGGTCATGACCGACCGCGAGATTCGTGATCTTTTGGCATTCGTCAACCAGGGCCGCAGCACGCACCTTGACAAGACGGATGCAAATCCCTGGCTCGGTAGCTGGTGGTTCGACTTTGAGGACGGCTACGGAGGTTGGCTCGATGTGAGCAAGGAGGGCGATGAATATCAGGCGAGTTTGCTGTGGCGAGTCGGTTCCGCACGCCCCGTTGAGATCGTGGCCATGAATGAAAACGAAATCACGTTGAAACGTCGCCGCCGAAATCAAGACTCGGTGTTCGTCGCGTCAATCGACGGCGACTCGCTGGAGATCAGTCTCGAGGACAGCGGCGAACGCGCGTCGGGTGGACGTTGCCCGCCGATGCCTCCTCGTCCCGACCTGGCCGGAATTCAGTTCGGCGAACCGATCACCTTGTTCAACGGCCGCGATCTAAGCTGTCTCTTATACACATCTGAC
>JARFQX010000170.1 GCA_029287555.1 Rubripirellula sp.
AAAGTGCGAAGCACCCGACGGGCCGTTCCGGCTTTTGGTCCCTGACCCCTTTTCCCGACCCCCTCAAAGCCCTAGGCCCAAGACGACGCAGACCAGGGCGCTAAAAGTCGACGCATCCCTACAGAGCCCAAATCATCCTGATGTTCACGTTCTTCTTTGGATTCGCGGCGGCGAGCGGCAGGATCGCCTCCGCCGCGCCCCGACCCAACATCGTGCTGATGATGGCCGACGACCAGGGCCGGGGAGAAACGGGATACAACGAGCGTCCCTTTGAGTAGACGCCCGTTCCCTATGGGACGGCCGAGGTCGGATTGCGACGACAGACGATCTAGTGAATGCTGGGTTCCTTGCCCGGACTTCGTCCCATCAGGAAATCAAAGTCGCAACCGCGATCGGCTTGGGTGACATGCTTGGCGTAGAGCCTTTCGTAGCCGCGCTCGGGAGCTTCTTTGGGCCCTCCACTTTCGGCGCGTCGCCGAGTGACCTCTTCCTCCGAGACGTGCCAGTGAATCTTTCGCTCGGGAACATCGATTTCGATTTCGTCACCGGTTCGCACCAAGGCCAATGGGCCGCCCGCCGCGCTTTCCGGCGCAATGTGCAGGACGCACGTCCCGTAACTCGTGCCGCTCATGCGGGCGTCGCTGAGGCGAACCATGTCGCGAACTCCCGCCTGCAGCAACTTCTGTGGAATGGGCAGCATTCCCCATTCCGGAAATCCCGGTGCGCCCAGCGGACCGGCGCTGCGCAGGATTAGCACGCTGTCGGCGGTGACGTCCAAGTCGGGATCGTGAATGCGCTCCTTCATTTGCGGGTAGTCGTCAAAGACGATGGCGGGTCCGCGATGTTGCAGCAGCTTGGGATCGGCCGCGATCGATTTGATCACGCAACCGTTTGGCGCCAGGTTGCCGCGAAGCAAACAGGTGCCACCAGCCGCGGCCACCGGATTCTCACGCGTTCGAATCACCTCGTCGTTGATCACCTCGGCACCGTCGATCTGTTCGCCCAGCGTTGCTCCCGAGACGGTTCGGCAATCGGTGTGAAGCAGGTCGGTCATGCGAGCGAGCATTGCGGACAAACCCCCGGCGTCGTAGAAGTCTTCCATCAAGTAACGACCGCTCGGCCGAATGTCAGCTAGCACCGGCGTGGATCGCGACAACTCGTCGAATCGATCCAGGGTCAATTCGATGCCGAGTCGACCGGCGATCGCGATCAGGTGCACAATCGCATTGGTGCTGCCACCGATTGCCAGCGAGGCGGTTAAACCATTGTCGATCGACTTGGCATCAAGGAAGGTTGAAGGTTTCAACTGCTCCCAGGCCATTTCCACTGCTCGACGTCCGGTCTGCACGGCCAACCGCGAATGTTCCGAGACAACCGCGGGAACATTGGCCGAACCCGGAAGCGAGAACCCCATCGCTTCTGTCACGCAGGCCATCGTGCTGGCGGTTCCCATCGTCATGCAGGTTCCCGCCGAGCGACCAATGCAATTCTCGATCCCTTTCCAATCGCTGTCGCAAAGGTTGCCAGCCAATCGTTCGTCCCAGTACTTCCAAACATCGCTGCCGCTGCCGAGGGTGACGTTCTTCCAGCGTGCCTTGAGCATCGGCCCGGCCGGCAGGAAGATCGAAGGAATGTCCGCGCTGATCGCTCCCATCAACAAGGCGGGAACGGTTTTGTCACAACCGCCCATCAAGACGGCCGCGTCGATCGGGTGACACCGCAGCACCTCTTCGGTTTCCATGGCCAACAGGTTGCGATAGAGCATGGTGGTTGGCTTCATCAGCATCTCGCCCAACGACATCACGGGCACTTCGACCGGAAAGCCACCGGCCTGCAGGATGCCTCGTCGTACTTCCTCGGCGCGCGCCCGAAAATGCGAATGGCACGTGTTCAGCTCGCTCCACGTGTTGAGAATCCCGATCACCGGCCGATCCTGGTAATCGACGTCGTCGAAACCCATCGCTTTCAAACGCGATCGATGTCCGAAAGATCGCACGTCATCGGGACCAAACCAGCGATGGGAGCGAAGGCTGGCGGGATTGCGGTCGTCTGTCATGTCTTCTTGGGGTCGGTTTGTTGGACGGGTCAGAATTCTGGAGGTGTCAGAATGCTGCAGGGGTCGGTTTTTGCAGGAGTGGGGCCGAAGGCGAATTCAGCGCGATAGGGGCACCGAGCAATGTAAAGGAGCCGGCCGATCGCCGAAAGGATCGAAGACGCTTCGCCGCCGGGGCCGCAGCGGTGTACAATCGACGATCCCGATTGACCACCTCGACCGCGGCCCCGCCATGTCGTCTCTCCCGCAACCATCGCCCCGCAACAAATCCCGACGCCACTTTCTTCAATCCACCGGCGGTGGCATCGGCCTGATGGCTCTGCAATCGCTGATGATGGGGGAGGCTGCAGGCGGCGAGTCGCCAGGGTCGACCGTTCGGCCGCCGCATTTTGCGCCGCGCGCGAAAAGGATGATTTGGTTGTTCATGCATGGCGGACCGAGTCACGTTGACTTGTTCGACCCGAAACCAGAATTGCTTCGCTACTCGGGAAAGCCTTTGCCCGATAGCTTTGGCGAAGTGATGACGCGTCGAAAGGTTGCCAACAACCCGCTGCTTGCACCGGTTCGGCCATTTCGACCACGCGGGGAAAGCGGGTTGGAGATTTCGGACTTTCTGCCCCGGTTGTCCGAGCACGCCGATGACCTCTGCGTGATACGTTCGCTACACGGTGATAGCGTGAACCATCCCCAATCGGTTTACCAGATGAACACGGGCAGCATTCTGATGGGGCACCCGAGTTTCGGAAGTTGGCTCGCCTACGGTCTTGGTAGCGAGAACGCCGACATGCCAGCCTTCGTGGTGCTCCCCGATCCCGGCGGCGGTTTGAAAGGAGGTCCGGCCGCGTGGGGCAGCGGTTTTCTTCCGGCGACCTACCAGGGGACCGCGATGCGGCCGGGAAAGACACCCGTCTTGAACCTCAAGCCACGGCCTGGCATTTCGGAGTCGAGGCAGCGGGCGACACTCGACTTGATCAGCCGCATGAACGACCGGCACCTGGGTAAACGCGATCACGACGATGAGTTGTCAGCTCGCATCGAAGCGTATGAATTGGCGTTCCGCATGCAGATGGCCGCGCCCGAAGTTGTTGACTTTTCTCAAGAGACGAACGAAACACTCGAACTCTACGGAATCCATCAAGACGACACCCGCGACTTCGGCGAGCGCTGCCTGTTAGCACGTCGCATGATCGAGCGTGGTGTGCGTTTCGTGCAGGTCTATTCGGGCGACACCGAAGGCTGGGACGCGCACAAGGATGTTGACAGGAACCATTCGGCCTATTGCCAAAAGACCGACAAGCCGATCGCCGGATTGCTGACCGATCTGAAACGGAGTGGGCTGTTGGACGATACGTTGGTCGTTTGGTGCGGAGAGTTCGGCCGCATGCCGATGAGTGAGCAAGGCAAGGGGCGTGACCACAATCCGTGGGGCTATTGCGGTTGGATCGCCGGAGCGGGCACGCGCGGAGGTCGGGCTTACGGCGAGACCGATCCGATTGGGCTGCGGGCCGCGAAGGATCGCGTCCACATCAACCAGTTTCATGCCACCTTGCTCCACCTCATGGGTCTCAATCATCGAAGATTAACCTATGAGCACCATGGATTGGAGGAACGATTGACCGGTCCGACCGAGGTGGACATCGTCGAGGGATTGTTGTAGTGATCGGAAGACATTGCAGATCACTCTGGTGGTTCGGCGCCGCTTGGCTCGGTACTGCCTGCCTCGGTACTGCGTCCTTTCCGGTTGGCCTGTTCGCTGAGGAACCGTCGTCGGTGGTCGATACATCGGGACACCTCGATCAAGCATCGGCCGATGAGTTTCCCGTTAACGACTACGACCGCAACCATTGGGCGTTTCAACCGGTCGCTCCGCCGGACCTTCCGCAGGTTCGCGATCACGATTGGCCCCGAACATCGATCGACCGGTTCATTTTGGCGCGGCTTGAGTCGGAAGGCTTACGTCCGGCGCCGCCAGCCGATCGCGGTACGTTGCTTCGGCGGTTGGCTTTTGATCTGACGGGTTTGCCGCCGAGCGACCAGGTGCGCGACGCTTTCCTTGGTGATGCGCGCCCCACTGCGTTCGGTCGACTCGTCGATTCCCTGCTCGCCTCTCCCCAACTTGGAAGGCGCTGGGGGCAATATTGGCTCGACCTAGCCCGCTTCGCTGAAACCGATGGATTTGAACACGACAAGATCCGTCCGACGGCGTGGAAATATCGCGACTGGGTGATCGACTCGCTCAACCATGATCTGCCGTACGATCAATTCGTCACGCTCCAGTTGGCCGGTGACGTGCTTGACCCGGATGAACCTCAATCGGTTGTGGCAACTGCGTTCTGTTTGTCGGGGCCCGACATGCCCGACATTAACTCGCAAGCGGAACGCAAACATGTGCTGATGAACGAAGTCACATCAACGATCGCCTCCGTTTTGCTGAGTTTGCAGATGGGATGTGCCCAATGCCACGACCATAAATACGATGCAATTAGCCAGGCGGACTTCTATCGGCTTCGCGCCTTCTTCGAACCCGCCGTCAAATTGAAGCTGAACGAATCGGTGACGGTCTTGGGGGGCCGCAGCGATGACGCTGCGGTGCCCCGCCTGTATCACCGCGGTGATTGGAGAAACCCCGGGCCCCTGGTCACGGCGGCTTTTCCACGGATCGCAAACTTTGCCCAAACACCCGTGATCGCCGATCAACCAGGTTCCAAGCGGGTGGAGTTGGCCCGATGGCTGGCGGACCGAAGCAATCCGTTGGTCGCCCGTTCGATCGTCAATCGTATTTGGCAGCATCACTTCGGCCGCGGCTTGTCGACGACACCAAGCGACTTTGGCTTGATGGGAGATGAGCCAAGTCACCCGGAGCTGCTCGACTATCTCGCCTGGCAACTGATGCAGGGAGGCTGGAGTCTCAAGCGTTTGCATCGCGAGATTGTCTTGTCATCGGTCTACCGCACACGAAGTCACTCACCTCCGGACAAAGCCGGCCGTCAGGCTTGGCAGCGATCGCTGCAGCAAGATCCGGAGAACAAGTGTTTGTCACGGTTTCCACGTCGCCGGCTTGATGCCGAGTCGATACGCGACGCCATGTTGGCCGTCAGCCAATCGTTGAACCACGAGGGAGGCGGGCCCGGTGTGCAACCTCCGTTACCCGTGGAATTGGTCAAGACGCTCAAGAAAGGACAGTGGAAGACGAGCGATCGCAAAGCGGATCACTATCGCCGCAGTATCTACATTTTCGCGCGACGCAATCTTCGTTATCCACTGTTCGCAACGTTCGACCGCCCGGCGGCCGACTGCAGTTGCGCCGTTCGTCATCCATCCACCACGGCCCTGCAATCCCTGCTGCTGCTCAACTCAGAGTTTTCCTTTGACGCCGCCACACGTCTCGCTCGCCTGGTGGATCGTGAAGGAAACGATCTGACTTCCAAGTGTGTGACTCTGTTCCGTCGAGTTCTCTCGCGCGAATCCGACGACGAAGAGCTGCGTGTTTGCTTGGAGTTTCTGCACAACCAAACGGTTCGGCTCCAAGAAGAGGGCCATCACGATGCGGACTTCGCCGCCCTGGTTGACCTCTGCTTGGCGCTGCTGAATTCCAATCAGTTCCTTTACGTCGACTGACCGTGGGTCAAGCGGGAGCCTTGCCCGCACGCTGCGTGAGCCCGCTCGGTCGAACCGCGTTTCGGGTTGGATGAACTTCCCTTGACGCTCGCATGGCGGTCTTGATAGAGGCAGCGATTGGCTCCGACGATTCGATTGCTTCTTTTGACGCCGCAGGATGCGCCCATGCCCTACCGGATTCTCGTTCCGCTGTGGTTGTGTCTTGTCGCAGCCCTGCCTGGAAACATCGCCAGCGGCCAAGATGTGGCGAAATCGGCCGCGACGTCAATCTTCCGCCAAGCCTCCCTTTCGACATCGCCAAGTATCGTCAACGCCCGCCGCAGTGCGTCCGACGGGACGCAGATTCGGGTGACCGTTCAATACCTCATGGTTGATTCCAAGACGCGGAACGAGATCTATGCGGGACTTGATCGCCAATCAATCATCAGCAGCCTGCAGCCACCGCGCGATCGCGAGCGTGTGGATCTTGCTCAGGCCTTGCCGCGAGTTTCGATGACACAGACGATTCATGCCCCCGCGCGGGTCACGTCGTACACGCTCAGTTCAACCGAGTTCAACGACGTGCTCAGCAAAGCGGTCGCTTCACCCGATTCTTGGGTGAAAGTCGCTCCGAAGTTATTCCTGCTTGATGGGAACGACGCCGAGATGACGGACTTGGTGCAGCGGCCGTTCGTGATCGGTTTTCAAGCCAAGGATCAATCGGTCGAGCCGTTGACGCACGTGCTGGACGAAGGCACGCGGTTGCGAATGATCGCCAACTTTTCCGATGCGGAGCCTGGCGTTCCCCCAGCCATGGAGCTTCAGTGCGAATTGACGGTGATGCGGATTCTGGATGTTAAGACGGACACCGTTTTTGGGATTGCCGACGAGCCCTTGACGACGCAGGTTCCCGTCCAGCAGATTACCACCGCATCGGCTTCACGAATGTTGGCCAGCGGCCAGTCTTTGTTGATCGACCCGCATGTCAGTAAAGCTCGAGCCATCGGCCCCGAGGTGGGCAATCCGATCTTGAGCAAGCTTCCCTACCTGAACAAAACGTTTCGGAACGCCGGCCCCCGGACGGTTGAGCAGCACATGATCCTGTTGCTGCAGCCATCGATCGAGCTCGAGTCGCCCTAAACTAGCGGAGTTGCGGTGGCAACGATTGGAATCGCACTTTGCCGCCAGCTACCGCAACGCTCACGAATCGGCGGTCGATCGAGGTTCTTCGCTTTTCTGTTCTGTGCGAATTTGGGCCCGGGGCTTCTCGGTAACGGTGCCGGGCACGAGCCAGGGACCGGTTGAGTGTTGTTCGATCAACTTCATCAGTTCATCGCTGTCGATCGACTCCACTTCCAACAGTTTCTGCGTCACCGCCTCGAGTACCTCACGACGTTGTTCAAGGATGTCGCGAGTTTGGGTCAACGCATCATCGATGATTCGCGCGACCTCCTTGTCAATCATCTTCGCCATCTCGTCGCTGTGCATCATTTGGTAGCCATCGGCGCCGCCGCCAGCGAGGAAAGGTGATCGCGAATTTCGACGGAAATTGATTCGACCGAGCCGGCTCATCCCGTATTCCATCACCATGCTGCGGGCGATTTCGGTGCACCGTTCCAGATCGTTCTGGGCACCGGTGCTGATGTCCTGGAAAATCATCTCTTCGGTGAGGGTGCCGGCCAGCAACACCTTCATATTGCTTTCCAATTCACTCTTGGTCATCAGGTAGCGATCCGATTCGGGACGCTGCATCGTGTACCCGAGGGCGGCCAACCCGCGCGGAATGATGCTGACCTTGTGGACCGGATCGGTGTTCGGCAGGGCGGCGGCCACAATCGCGTGTCCCGCCTCATGGTAGGCGACACGGATCTTCTCGTCCTCGTTCATCACCCGATTTTTCTTTTCCAGACCAGCGGTCACT
>JARFQX010000235.1 GCA_029287555.1 Rubripirellula sp.
CTGCGGAGCAGGTGTTGCCGCTGGTGTATGAGGAGCTGCGTAAATTGGCGGCGGCGAAGTTGGCCAGCGAGAAACCGGGACAGACGCTGCAGGCGACGGCGCTGGTGCATGACGCCTATCTTCGGCTGGTCGATGTCGATAGGGCTCAGCAGTGGGATTCGCGCGGCCACTTCTTTGCTGCGGCGGCCCAGGCGATGCGCCGCATCTTGATCGAGTCGGCGCGTCACAAGCGGCTCGCTCCCCGGGTCGATTTCGAGGGCCTGCCATTGGCCGCCGTTGGCCAAGACGATCGGCTGTTGGAGCTGCACGATGCGCTGGACCGCCTGGCGGCCGAGGAGCCAACGGCGGCACGAATCGTCGAAACTCGCATCTTCGCAGGTCTGTCGGTCGAAGAGGCGGCAAGCGCGCTGGGCGTGTCCCGGGCCACCGCCTACCGGGAATGGACCTTCGCCCGCGCCTGGCTGGCGACTGCTTTGGGTGAAAAATCCTAAAAATCTTGAGACAAATCGTCCGCGCCGCTCGCATTGGGTGTAGCCACCTCGGAGGGAGTGTAACTCGTGACCGCACCGCCAAAATCGCTGAAAGAGCTGTTCCTGTCCGCGCTGGAGGTCTCGCCGGCCGACCGCGCCGCCTGGCTGGACCGCGAATGTTCCGGGGATACCGGTCTACGTCAGCAACTGGGCGACATGCTCGCCGCTCACGAGGAGCCGCACAGTCTGTTGGATCAAACCGCGATAGTCGTGACCATCAAGGACGGACAGCCCATTGGCGGCCAATCCCTCTCGCCGATACCCGGTACTCAGATCGGCCACTACAAGCTTCGCGAACAGATTGGCGAGGGGGGATTCGGGGTGGTCTACGTCGCGGAGCAGACCGAGCCTGTCCGTCGCAAGGTCGCCTTGAAAATTATCAAGCCGGGGATGGACACGCGGGAGGTGATCGCACGCTTTGAGGCCGAACGTCAGGCGCTGGCTCTGATGGACCATCCCAACGTCGCCAAAGTGCTCGATGCTGGCACGACGGAGCAGGGACGTCCTTTCTTTGTCATGGAATTGGTCAAAGGAGTCTCCATCACTGAGTTCTGCGACACGCAAAAGCTGTCCGCTGCAATGCGGCTCTCTCTGTTTATCGACGTTTGCCGCGCCGTGCAGCATGCCCATCAGAAGGGAATCATTCATCGCGATCTCAAGCCGTCCAACGTGCTGATCACCATGCACGACGACAAGGCGGTGGTGAAGGTGATCGACTTTGGCGTGGCGAAGGCCCTCAGCCAAAAGCTGACCGAGAAGACGGTCTACACGGCCTACCATCAGATGCTCGGCACTCCGCTGTATATGGCGCCCGAGCAGGCACAGCTGAGCGGATTGGATATCGACACCCGCAGTGACGTTTACTCGTTGGGAGTCCTGCTGTACGAACTGCTCAGCGGGACGACGCCGTTTGATCAAGAAACCCTGCGGCGAGCGGATTTTGACGAGCTGCGGCGGATCATTCGCGAAGAGGAACCGCCCCGTCCCAGTGCTCGCGTCAGCACACTCCACAAGGATCGGCTGTCCACCATCTGCGATCAGCGGCAAGTCGATCCACGACAATTGCGCCAATCGCTCCGCGGTGAACTGGACTGGATCGTGATGAAGGCGTTGGAAAAGGACCGTAATCGCAGATACGGATCACCGAGCGCACTCGCGGAAGATCTGCAACGCTACCTCGATGGAGAACCAGTCCTTGCTTGTCCTCCGACGGTGGCGTATCGGTTAACAAAACTCGCAACGAAACACCGAGGCATTTTGGCCGCAGCGCTGCTGATTGCCTCTACCTTGGTCGGCTGCGCTGTCGTCGCCAGCGTCTTGGCTGTGAGAGCCATTGATGAGTCCGAGCGGGCAGGCCGAGCGGAATTGAAAGCCGAAGCGGCGAAATTTGATGCCGAGCAGCAGGCCGCTGCTGCCGCAAAGGCCGCCGCAGAGGCGCGCAACGCTCGTGAGCAAGAAATCGTTCACCGCCAGCAAGCTGAGCGAGCGCTCTACCGATCGGATATGCGACTTGCAGCATCGCATGTCGAGAACGATCGGCATTCCGAAGCAATGGAATTGTTGATCCGACAGTACCTTAGCATCGGACCGGACCTCGGCTGGGAATGGAACTACCTGCTTGGTGCCGCGAGCCAGAGTCTGCAGACGTGGGGCGTCAGTGGCACCGTGGATACGATCGATTGGAATCCCGACGGAACGTGGATTGCCATCAGCCACTTCGGTGCCGCTGAAATCTGGAACGCCGAGACCGCAGAACTCGTGCGCGGCTTTCCGGATGGACGCACTCTCAAGCTAGGTATCGCTTGGCATCCCCAAGGAGACCAATTGGCCTGGGGCAGCGCCAGCGATCAGGCTCTACTGAGAATCTGGGACGAGTCGTCCGACACCGTGACCGTTTTGGACCCGAACACCGAATCCATCTGGGAAGTCGATTGGAGTTCGGATGGATCGCGTCTCGTTCTCGGTGCGAGGACTTCGACTTGGGATGATCCAGCACCAAAGCAAAATCTTGTGGTGGTTCAACAGCAGACGAACACAACCGAGCTTAAGGTCGTTGCCAACCGTTTCGTTGAGAAAAATGTTAGCACTGTTCAGTGGAATGCAGATGATACATTGATCTGCGTCGCCCAATCGGGGCCGGGTTGCTTAGTCCTAGACGGCGATTCTCTGGAAGTGATTGCCGAAGTACCGGGTGGGCGACATGCAGCTGCCTGGCATCCGACAAGGAATTGGCTCGCAGCAGCAAGCGGCTCCTCTACCTCCACTTGCCTGATCTATGATGTCGAATCCGCAAAGATTGTGACGACATTTGAGGCACACACCTCGAGAATCAATAGTATCAAATGGAGTCCTGATGGTCGTTGGCTGGCCTCATGTGCGAGCGATGGATTCGTCAAGATTTGGAATGTCGACGACTGGACGCTACACCAATCCTATTCGGGACATTCAGGAGATATCACCGGATTGGCCTGGCATCCCGATTCGGACCGTGTGGCGTCCGGCGGAAAGGATCGAGTTGTCAATATATGGCCGTTGAAGCCTCGCAACCCCGAACACCAACTCGTCGAGTCGGGACCAACATTTTTCTGGACATCGGAAAACCACTTGCGCTCCTTGTCGGGTTCTCATTCGGTCGTCGATCGTGACCCACGTAACGGTAAGGTTATCAGGAAGAGCACGCTGCCGTCAGGAGAATCTTGGAAGCTCCACCGTTCGGGCGTTCTGTCGCGAAGATCCAATGGGCCGTCGGGCGAAACAACATTCGATGTCATCGCACTGCAAGGCAATGGTAATCTAAGTCAACGGCTTGAAATCCTGGCTGAGTCCCCGGGAGGATTGCCCCTGGCAATGACCAAGGACCAATCGGCATTTGTGGCGACGAGTAAAACGCAACGTTTCAAATTCCACGTGCAACTGTATGACTTTTCTGACAGTGGACCGAAACCGCTCACTGAAGAACCCCTGTACGGGACGAAGCAACTCAGTTGGTCACCCAACGGAAACTGGCTTGCGGTTGCCGGGAAGGGACGAAAGTCGGACGGGGGCAACCTGGCGCATGCCGCCTGGGTGCATCTGTTGAACCGATACTCAAGCAGAGAAAACTTACATTTCCAGGTGGGAGACCGTCGACTTGGGGCGACCACTGTCGCCTGGAAACCAGACTCCAGTTCCATCGTCGCGGGTACCGAAGACGGCCTCTGCGAGGTATTCGACATTGACGGAACAAAAACGCTTAGCCGCCAATTCCATCGTGGGCGAGTACGAGCGATTGCCTGGCATCCCGGCGGTAAACGAATTGCTTCGGTCGGCGACGACTCAACGATCAATATCTGGGACGTCGCGACCGGTTCGGTCTTCCTCTCAATAAAGCAGGTTGAATCAGTCAACCAGCTTGAGTGGTCACCCAATGGTCAACTTCTTGCTGCTCAAATGGGTGACAATACGGTCCGTGTTTGGGATGGCGGGTATGGTCTCGGCTTAGCGTCTTCTCAAAGCTTTTATCGCCGAGTCGCGGAGTTTTGCGATCGCGAATTCGAGTTTGCGATTACTGGCAATGACATTGCGGCCGCTAAGAATTTGATTCTGACGCGTCTCGCGCTTGATTCGGACGCTGACTGGTGGTCGTACTACTGGGCCGCACTGTTGTGTGCTGCCCTCGACGATCGCACGAAGTACACCGAAACATGCCAGCAGATGCTCTCCGCAAGTTTCGCCCGTCTAGACAACAAGGACCCCTCAGCAGTGCACTTTGTTGCCTGGACTTGTGCTCTGGCACCGGACGCGGTGGATGACTATCAGACGCCGGTCGGACTCGCTCAACGCTCCGTCAGTCTGAATAACGAGAATCAGCAGTCTCTCCGCGGCTTGGGCGCGATTCTGATGCGAGCTGGAGATTTCGAGCGTGCGAAGGAAACGCTGATCCAAGCTCTTGATGTGGTCCCAAGCAAAAGCACTTCCACTGTCTATATCCGTTACTTCCTAGCGATCACGGAACATCATCTTGGCAATCATGAAGAGGCCGGAGAGCAACTCGTCCAAGCAAATCGCCTGGCTGAGAAAGAACTCCAACAGTCTGTTGCTTGGAATCGCAAGCTGACACTGGAACTGCTCCGCGATGAGGCCGAACAGCTTATGGGTCTCAGCGCTGAAGATCGATCCAAATTGATCAATCAGTATTTTGCCGAAACCACGGCGGACAAATTTCAATTTCTGATGGAGCGCGCCGCGTGGCATGAACAGCGCGCCGAGTACGATTTGGCTCTGGTTGATGTTCGGCAGGCTGTCAAGTTGGAACCGACGAATTTGCGCGTTTGGCAGGCGTGGAACCGCATCTCGCTGGATCACTATCGACCGCGAAACTGGCAAGGCGCAGAAGTGGAAGCGAGATTGGCCATTGAGTTGGCCGATGACGACGCGATAAGGCTATTCCACTTAGCCCCATTGTTGTTGCTGGCCGGCCAACAGGAAGAATATCGGCAACTTTGCCTGCATATTCTGGATGAGGGAATCGAAAACACTCTTCATTGGGCTCGCCTTTGCGGTCTGGATACCGAAGGTGTCATCGATCCTCAGCGTCTGATTGAGCTGACCCAACAAGCGGTCGACGAGGTGTCGACCAAAACGGATTGGTCGCTGTGGGCATTGGGAAGGGCTTTTAGCCGGGCCGGCGAATATGAGACCGGGATCAAGTGGCTGCAGAAGGCGCTGGACATGCAAGAAGTCGCCAGCGAGCCGCTGATCTCTCTGGACATGGCCATCGCGCACGCGCGTTGGGGTCACCACGACGAGGCGCGCGAGTTGCTGGAAAGGGCAACCCGGCTGCTCCACGAAACGCAGGAGTGGACGAATCACGGCCATCGCCGCATCGAGATCGAATGTCTTCGCCAAGAGGCCGAACGACTCATTCTGGGCTCCGAGATGCCGAGCGAAGAATGAACGCCAACGCAGCCCGGCGAAACGAATACGGTGGAGTGCTAATGTTGCAAGCACGCTGAAATCTTAAGCCGCTCGCCGTGAGGCCACGGGCAGTAATTTTCCGCGTAGGTCAGGCTGTGCCTGACGCAGGGGGCGGTGTTGGTGCGCAGAGGCCGCATGCAGAGCATGCCCTACCTGCTGCTCCGAGAAAAAAATCTCAAAATCATGAGACAGATCGCCTGCGCCGCTCGCATTGATGGTAGCCGATCAAAGAACTTCAGTTTAGGAGCTTTTCCCAATGACAACGCGCTGCAGTCTCTCGCTCGTGATCCTGACCACGGTCTTTTCTCTCACCTCAGCGACTCGCAGTCTCGCCGCCCCGCCACCCGGCAAGGGCAAGAACCAGCTGAAACTGTCGATTACCGTCGAACCTTCCAGCATCGCCGAAGGCGAGCAAGCGGTCGGCACGGTCTCGCATGACAACTCCGATCTCAGTTCGTCGGTGGTCGTGACGCTCTCCAGCAGCGACACCGGCGAAGCGACGGCCACCAACAGCGACACCGGCGGAGCGACGGTCACGATTCCGGCGGGTTCCGCGTCGGCAACGTTCGATGTCACGGCGATCGACGATTCGGTCACCGACGGTGACCAGTCCGTCACGATCACGGTATCGGCCGACGGGTATCAATCCGGCAGCGCGAACCTGACAATCACCGACCCGGCGGCATCTCCGGAAGTCGAATTCACCATCGAGGAGATCCCAGTCCCCGGCAACGGAACGGTCTGGATCAACGGCGTCACCAACAGCAGCTTTGTTTATGGATGGTTCACCGACACGGTCGACGGAGTGACGGTCTATCGCAGCGGCTGGATCTACGACCAATTCAACGGCTCGTTCTACGATCTGAATCAAGAGGCAAGCCTGTTGTCGCAAGTGGAGTCTCTGTTCGGCCCCGATGCGGGCCTCGACTCCGTCGTCGGCATGAACAGCCGTGGCGACATGGTGGTATACGTCGAAGACAGTTCCGGCATCAGGAAAGGATATGTGATCGACACCTCGCTCGATGGTCAATTCAGCCCGGATCCTGCAGACTGGAACGTGCAAGCCTTGCCTGACTTTGGCAGCGACTTCACCTACGGTCGTCGCATCAACGAAGTCGGTGACGTGCTCGGTGTGTACAAGCGAGCCGACGGTACTTCTGATGCGTATTTGCATAATCCGTGGCTCGGCACGCCCGCGACGGCATTGGGAGTCAACCTGGAGAACACGGATGTTGAACTCAACAATCTCGCGGAGGTCGCTGGAATCTTCGACGGCGGCACGGCCTTCTTGTTTGACCCCACCAACTCTGATTGGCAATGGTTCACCGACGCGGAGTACCTGAACATCCGCGGGCTCAATGATGACGGGACTTTCGTGGGCGACGCCTACACGATCGAAACGTACGCCGGCGGTAAGAAGCAGCGGCGGGGCAACAGGGCCGCGTTTCGTCACGCGGGGTCCTTCGAGCCGCTGGGCGCGGGCCTGGCCAAAGGGGTCAACACAAGCGGTGACGTCGCGCTCGACATCAGTGAACCAACGATTCTTCACACCGGTTTCGCGCCAGACTTTGCCGAGCAGACCCTGACGCTGGCCGACTTGATCACGGCCGACGATCCGCTCAAGTCAACGTTCGTCAGCCATTCCCCGGAAGTGTTTGCGATAAACGACCGGGATGCGACGGGATACAGCCAGGCGGTGGTCCGCTTGTATGACGTTTCGGATGGCAATGGCGCAACGCGAAGCAATGTGGTCGTCATCCTGACACCAGTGGTTCCGTAGCCGTTGTCGTGATCAGGCCGGGACGTCTCGTACGCATCGTCAGCTCTTCGCACCCGGTTATTCGAGACGTTTGTGTCAGCTGACAAGGGAATGTGATCTGCCCTAAGTTTGCGTGGGGCGGTTTGTTTTCGGCGCGGAAGTTGCATCGACCGACCGGAGTTCTCGAAATCGCTTCGCTGCAGTGTTCGCAGAATGTTGATCCGGATCGAGAGGAAACTGCGGCCAAGTTGTTGAACCTGATGACGCAGCATTGATGGCACTGGCTGGTTCGCTATCGAATCCCGTTGCAAGGGAGCAAGAGCCCGTTCCGAAAAAATCAGAACTTGCACCGCGGCATTGAACCGGCTCGATTGCGTCTTTATGGGCTCTGGCGGCAAGCCTACGGGGCGATCTTAGATTCTGTCACCTTCGCGGCGCCCGCCGCCTTGGTCGCTGGGGCGGCTTACGATATTGTTCAAGAAGCTTTCGCCTTTGACGATCTTGCCTTCAAGAATGTCCTCTTCAGTAATCTTTGAAAGAAAAATTGTGTGCTGGCCTATCGTGCCACGCCCTTGGTCGTAGACGATGTAGATGGATCCGTCGTTTCCGAGCGTCGCCGACGGATAGCTGATTTGGCCTTCGTCACATAGAAGCATTCGATGTGTAAAGGTCTTGCCGTCGTCGTCACTTAGGTAGGCCGTCATGCGGGTGCGCGCTGTTTTGTGTTTTTTAAGCTCGTGTTCTTTACCGTATTCGTCGGTGTAAAAGTAGCGGTTCCTGCGGCTTTTCTCTTTCATTTGGACGTCGTTTGCGACGAGCAAAACTCGTCCCGAAGGGAGTGTTTTGAGTATGCATTTTGTGTTGATCGAGAACTGCATCGGGTAGTAGCCACCCAAATTCCAGGTCTTGCCGCCGTCGAAGGATTCGGCAAATTTTTGCCCCTTCTTGGCGCGGTAGAAGGTGAAGAGGCTGCCGTCTTTTCTGATGATGGGCATTTGCTCCGCAAAAACCGCGTCGTTATCAACAGGGAATTCGGAAACAAATATCGGCTTGCCGTCAACGTCTTCTTTCAAAAAGCGAATTCTCACTTTGTCGGGGCTGCCGACCAGCTTGAAGTCGTCCATCGAGCGCATAATCGTGCCGTCAGGAAAAATTAGCGGCTTCATGACAGAGATGTTTTTGTTTCCAAGCAGGCGTGGCGCGGTCCAAGCGGTGTGTTCGTTTTCTGGATCGAGCATAGTGAATTCCCACGCGGAGGAGGCGAATTCGTCCTTGCCTTTGAAATCGATGTTCCTAAGGCCGATGAAGCGGATATTGCCCCTGGGATCTTTCCACAGCATCGGGTCGGATGCTCCACCGCCGAGGAGCTGACTTGGGTCGAAGACAAAGACCTCTTTCCAAGTCTTGCCGTCGTCTGCGGAGGTCGAGATGACCGAGAATTGGTCTGCATGGTACGGTGCACGCTCGGCTTGAACGTTGGATCCGAACCACGTTGCCCAGAGTCTGCCGCCCTCGGAGATCTCTACTTGAGGGCAGCCTTGAAAGATCCTCAGATTGATGCGGTGCTTGTGGTAAGGTTCTTGTCCTTCGTAATTAATCTTGATCAGAGACGGTGGCGTCTTGCCGGTAATTCCGTAGGGGAAGTTTTGCGACACGTCTTCAGGGGACGGCATTGTCGTGTCGCCCAACACTGATTCTGGGTCCACTGTTTGGGCGTAGAGAGCCCCAGCGAAGCCAGGCAGGCTAGCGATGAGGCCGCAAGCCATCAACGATGCGGCCGCCTGGCGAACAAGCTGAACTTGGTTTGGCATGGTGATTCTTTTTCCTTCTCTTTGATTCCGAACTACCGAAGAGCAAAGTCGAGAGAGGCTCTTGCTGACAAGTGTTGCGAGAAGCCCGCGCGTCCCATCTTAGCGATGGCACATTACTCCCGTGAAAAACTGAGCGATTTGCTCGCTATGCCAAGGGCGCTGCTCTGGCCTTAAGTGCCTCCACTGCCAAGCCTTCTTCGTGACAGAGGATGCATCGTCCGCGTGCAGTTCGCTTGATCGTTTCAACGCAGTCATCGTAAAATCACCGACTGATTCACGAGGAAACTGCGGCGAATCTGCGGCGGCGTGCCTGCCCAAGCGTCCGAGTCGTTTGGCTCCGTGAAGGTTGATGGAATCAACCGTTGAGCAAAATGCCGCCTGGTAACGTCGGCTCATGGATAGATGACACCGAAAGTCGACAAAGTCGTTCACACTCGATTACCTGGAGACCAGTAACATCATCGATTGGAGAGCGGGCACGCGAAGCACTGGGGTTCGCTAGGCCAACCAGTTTCACCCCTACCCCAAACAGCGATAATCTCGAGCTGTTGGCGGAAACTGGGTGCAACAAACCGTGTATGAACCCCTGCAAGTCACTTATCGCCACCCTCAGGGGCCGTGATCAAGTTATGAGTCTGCTGTCGATCCTCTTACGACTAAACGCTGATGAAACATTCCCACGATTTTGATGTGAATGAATGGCCTTTTGACGAATCAGTCGATACAACGGTCTTCTCCACGAAGAACGTCGTTCGGGAAGGATTCCCGATCTTAACCGTGGCACACGACCGTGATGGAGATTGGCAGTTCCTATGTGGCACAACCGACGATCCAGACGACATGTCGATCGTATGTTTTGGATGCATGTACGAACTTCATCCATTCATCGCTCGATTCAAGGACCTACCGCGTGGTTGGATTGCCTCGCGTGATGACGAAGATTCCCCATGGCAGCGCGAGGAATTGGATGGAACGACGTCAAGCGACCTTGACCAGTTGTATGAGGATGCGATGACCGCACTGGCCGAAGAGGAAGTTGACGAAGCGATCGAACTGCTGGACCAGATGCTTTCCGATGCTCCCGATGATCCCCGCACCCTGGAAGTGCAAGGAGATGTTGCGCGAGCCCAAGAGGATGTTCAGCAAGCAGAGCGGCATTATCGTCGGTTGCTCGATCGGGCTCCCGATGACCATTGGCGAGGGATCGCGCACTTCAGTCTCGGAGCACTACAGGCAAGTGTTGAAAAGGTTGACTTGGTCCGCGATCATTCGCGACAAGCCATCGAATATTTTCAGAAAGCCGCCGAGCCAAGCAAAGCGGCCGAAGTTTACACGGCGCTGGCAAGCTTTGAGCAGAACCAAGGAGACTTTCAGGATGCGGTTGCAGCCTTGGAAACGGCCCATCAATTAATTCAGCAGGAGAATAGCGCTGGTGATCTCGACGAACAATTGGCCACTGCTTGTCAATCGCTGGGAATCGCGTATCGCATGGCCGGAAATTTGGAGCTTGCCAAGCAGACTTTAGAGGAAGCGTTGAGTCGATTTGAAGAGCTGAATGACCTACGCGAGTGCGCTGATACGCTGGATGCTCTGGGGGTGGTCGAGCAGATTCAAGGTCACTATGAGATGGCCGAAGAGCTGCATATGCAATCGCTCACGATTAACGAAACCATCGATGACGAAGATGGAATGTCCGTTAACTACGGAAACCTGACCATGCTGAATATCCATCGCCGCGATTTCGATCAGGCAGCCGACTGGGCGCGTCGCGGCTACGAGATCGATGAGGCCCAAGGAAGCGACAATGGTGTTGCCCACTATCATCTACTGATGGTAGAAATTGAGTGCGAGCGCGATCAATTGGATCAGGCCGAACGTCACTTGACCGAGTGCGCTAAACTTTACGAGGGGTGCGGTGACGCGGAGGACAAGCTGTGTGCGAACAGTAAGCTCGCATTCTTATACCGTTTGCGAGGCGATTTGGATGATGCGTCTGAAATCAACGAGCAGGTTCTGAAAGCTGCCGAGCAGATGGACTTTCCCGATGGCATCGCGGCGACGTTGGACGAGTTGGCCCATGTCCGCTTGGCCCAAGGCCGCACAGAAGACGCGAAGGCACTATGGGAACGAGCCCTTGCCGTTTACCGGCAGCTGGGCTCAGCCAGGATGATCACGGAGGTTTCGGGGCATCTGTCAAAGCTGGGGTAGGTTATCAACCTGGCTTTAGGCTCCGGCCGCCCTTGCTGAAGGTGCAAACGATGAAGCAAATAGTGGAATGACCGGCAAAGGTCAAGAACATGCCCTTAGCCGACACGCCCTTGCTACACGCGGTTGCATCGCCCAGCGCGAGTTAGCTGAATCGCCTGGCTGCACTTTCCGCGGAGTTTTGAACTATTATTGGAGAAGCGTGCAGCGCAGTGGCTGCGTCATCGGTTCTCGCACGCCGGAATGGGGAGCGGCCTCGGTTGCCCCCTGCTTTGCAATGGCTCGGAGTGCGTCAGGCATCAGATAGGCGTTCAGGTAGGGCCGCATCCGGTCGTCTCCGGCCCACTCGTGCCCCTGCCAGATATTGCGAACTCGATGTGATGATCCCCTCAACGTCGAACTCGTTCGCGTAGAGCAGGAACCGGACCATTGAACATTCGTCGTCGATCTCACCATCCGTTGTGACAATCACGCGTGGCTTGTCCGCAGCCTTCAGCGAAGTAAGCTCACCTGGGAGCAAGGTTGCAAGAAACAAGAGCGGCAGTCGCAATCTGATGACGTCATGCAGTTCAATTCCCACGCGACTTCTCCAACGTATTGATGTTCATCTCCGACTTCGTATAGTCCACGAACTTTGTCGGATCTGTCCCGTTGAGCCACTCTTCGACGTTTGTGTAGCCGTCACCGTCTGCGTCCGAAGAGTTGTCGTCCGCATTGTTTGCGTCCAGGCCGTACTTCTCTTCCCACGCGTCGGGCATACCATCGTTGTCCGTATCAACCGGTGCCGTTCCGCCGCTCAATTCCGGCCAGCCACCCACGTCATCCGGCGTGTCGATGATTCCATTGCTGCCATGCGATGCGGTGCCGTTACGCACTGCCTTGATGATACGCCGGTCCACTGCGTCTCGCGCAGGCAGTGAGCACCCTGCATCATCCAGCACTGTGAGATAGGCCTCCTGCGCGGATTCCTGGTGTATCGAAAGGGCGTCCCAGGGCTCTGCCAACTGTGCGAAGGAATGGCCAGCCATGCCCAGCCAATTGTCGCCGGTCACCTCGGGAAACCCCTCGACGAAGTTACTTGCCACATACCAACTCCCGTTATCGTCATCACCACGGGACGAAGGGTTCGCAATTCGTTTTCTCACATCGCTGCGAGTTGCCGGCCCCGCTTGGTAATAGTTCGCCACCATGTTGATTGTGGAAAAAGTGATCGGTGGGCTTCGGCGGTCGCCCTTCTGCTGCGCTTCCCCGCCATAGGAGCTTTCATATCCCCAGTTGTACAGCACGTTGTTTCTGTAATCGTTGTAGCCACAACCGGATGCCCAGCGGGGGTTGCGACTGTCGTTGTGCGCGATCAGATTGTGGTGATAGGTGCTGTAGTGGTTGCCCCAGATTCCACCGAAGCGGTGCGAGCCGTCGTGCTTTGCGCAGGCTTCGCTGATCATACACCATTGGATCGTCACGTTTTCGTTGTGGTACAGGGACAGCACCTCATCGGTACTCCAACTGGCTGACACATGGTCCACCATGATATTTTTTCGGTACCTTCCGCCCAGCGCGTCACCCTCGTGGTCAGTTCTTACCCGGATATAGCGAATAACGACATCATTGGCGTCAATGCCGAGATTGCCTTTGATTGTGATTCCATCTCCGGGTGCGGTCTGTCCGGCGATTGTGATGTGATCATTCTTGATCCTGATATCTCCATCGATCGTCCCTGCAACCTAGAAGACGACGATTCGCGGCCCCTCGGCCTCGCACGCAGAGCGAAGACTGCCCGGACCAGACGCATTTAAGTTGGTCACCGTGATCACACGACCGCCGCGACCGCCGGTGGTCCATGCGCCGTATCCTTCGGCGCCAGGAAACGCCGGCAACTCTCCAGCAAACACCAATTTGGTCGCCGCGAATGCGAGAACGACAGCGATACCCCGAAGAATCCTCGCCGTCTGTGACGGTCGTGTCGTTGCTAAATGGTTCTCGTTCAATTTACCCTCTCAGGCACAAGATCGTACGTTGCGTGATGTCGCACTCTCAACTGGCAATCGAGTCGTGGAATCTCTGAAATCGGATGATAACCTGTCGTAAACCGTGAATCTCCCTGTTTCGGGCGATATAGTCACGGTATTGGACTGGGCTAGGCAAACGGCTGAGCCTTCGGCCCGAAGAATGTGCCGAAGCGACCCTCAGCCGAAACGCTCCGCCATCATCATATGGTCGAAAACGTCAGTCAGGTCATGGGAATTGAATTAGCCGTTAGCAGTCTCGGTAAATCGCCTCCTAACGCGCAGCGGTTGCATCGTCTTCGCGGAGTTGGCTTGATTGCTTTGTCGCAGTTTCCCCGAACTCTTCGGCGTTTTTGGAGGAAATGCGCAACGAGTCGGGCAAGTACAGGTCAGGTCCACCTTCCCAGCTTGGGCTGCACGACTCTCCTGCGACTTGATCAATTCGGAGCACTCCGCGTTTCACTTCTCCGGAACGTCGCTCGAACAATCACTTGGCGAACTGCTGAGATCGGAACGGGGCGAAGAGAAACTGGCCGCTCCTCTTTCCCAATAGGTACCTGCCGCCATGCTTGTTGCATTGCAACGCTGATGCCTGGGAACGAGAACCGCGCAATTGACAGCTCGCACGGTACGATCGAAAAACATCTGGCTTTCTAAACTACTAAGCAGGAGCCATGATCGTGTTCAGGTTAACGAGACCTCGCGTCAGTTTGGCTTTCGCGCACACTTTGGTCTTCTTAATTTGCGTTGGCTGCGGCTCCCCAACTGAGGACATAGCTAAGAACGTCGCGCCCTCCGAGACGACGGTTACGCTCTCGCCGCCCAGCAACAATCAGGCCATTAGCACACCTCGTGATGCGACAGCGACCGCGGTTATCACGAACCTTCTCGATCAAGTTAAGGTCGGCGAAGACCTGCTGAGAGGCGAAGCCAAACGCGAGGGGCTGACCATTGTCACCCACGCGAAACAGAATCCAGCTCTTATCCGGTTGCGTTCCGAGTTACCGCCTGCCTATTCGATTCGGTGCGACGTGGAACGAATCGAGGGTGATGGCCCCGCATTTCTCGGCCTGCTAGTCAATGGTGCGCGATGCTTGCTCACGGTGGATGGCTTTCCCGAGAACGGAGCCTTCACGGGGATTTCATTGATCGACGGCAAATCTGTGCACCAAGTCGGTTATCCTGCGAAGTCACATCGCGGTGCGCTACTTCGCAACGATCAACGCGCAACGATACGTTGCCAGGTTAACGCGGACACGTTGATTGTGAATGTTGACGGGAGAGAGGTCTTCCGCTGGAAAGTGGATGCGACACGCCTGTCAGTGCGACCATTCTTTGAGACCGACCCTCCGGCCCTGAGCTTCGGCAGCGCCAAATCGGTGATTCGGTTCCATCGCTACGAATTGAAACCACTCACGACACAGCAAGCCGCGGCACGGACGCCGACGCCACAAGCGACGTCGCGGTCATCGCAAGCTGCGACACTTCTCTCGGAAAATCAGCCACCGGATCGAATCGAAAGGCCGGCATTGGCACCGACATCACCTGACCAGTGGGCGTTGATTCGGCGAGGCGGCGATCTGGAAGACTGGCTCACCAATGAGCAAGCAAGTCTCGAAGCAGCATCCAACGGCGACGTTCAAGTCAATGCGATCGATGGAGGCAAACCGATTCAACTCGTATTTCGAAACCAGCTGCAGGGCGACTTTCGGTTGCAAGCCCGGGTCCAATTCCCACCACGGAATAAGGTGGGAGGGAAGATGACGGGGGCCTCCTACTTCGGCTTCCGATCCGTCATCGATGGCGTCGAAAAGCTCTGTCCCCTGTCGTTGGTCGGGGCAGACGGAGGTGTTCACTCGATCTCGATCTTGCGCGTCGGCAAACGGCTTTCTTTTCGTATCGACGATACCACGATTCCTACTGAGAAGGCGGAAATCGAAACCCCCGGCTATTTTGTGTTGCAGGTGATCGCCCCAACATCACTTCAGGTCAATGGATTGCACGTCGAGGGAGCGTCGGGCGTTCGTTTGGTAAGAGACTCTTCCGCCGCGACCAACCCCCGACCCAATCTTGTTCGCTCGGCAGGTTCCTGGGGACTCAAGACAACGGGAACAATGTCCTACGATCAAAAGATCTACGACCACGTTGAACTCGCCGTCAATCCGAAAGGGATCCGAGTAAGCAAGAGTAGTGCTACGAAACAGATTGAGTTGCTTTACTTGCAGGATTTCGACGAAGACTTCTGGGCGAACCTGAACGTCCAGATCCCGGAGGGCACCTTGCGAGGCGGGCAGCCGCCTGGTGTCTATCTGAATGTTGGTCCGGCAGGGCGGTCCGGGAGTCACATTTCGATCCCGGTACCGCGCGGTGTCAACAATGCAGCCTTTCAGATTCAGAAATCGGGCGAACTGGTCGTCGCAAACTTGGCGGCAACGCAGAACACTCGTTCCACCAGCACAACGTTACGTATTAGGCCGCCGATCCGGGTCTCGTTGCGGATCGACCGCGGCGGTGAACTCGAGATCATTGGTCCCGAAGTCAAACGCTTTGACGGTTCGCCGACCAAAGTCCTTGGTGATGAGAATGTCACCCAGCGAGTCCGTCTGCCGGGGCAAGTCGACGCCGCGGTGCCGGTTGCTGGTGGCAGTTTCTGGTTGCTTCGTTTTGGCCAACTAAGAAAAGCGGGGCTCTTCGATGTCGAGAAAGACAAGATCGTTGGGTATCTCTCTCTCGAAGATCCGAACGCCATCATTGCCGGTGGCTTAGATCGGTTGTTCGTTGTGTCACCAAGCTCAGGTGAAGTCACCCGATACACAATTGACGAGCTAAAGCAAGAGTTCACTCAGAAACTCCCGCTCGACGGCATTCAAGCCGCGGCGATGGGCAGCGCGTCATCGGGCCCGTTGCTGGTGGCAGGGTCTCGCGGGGTCGTTCCGTTTGATACAAAGACACTGCGCCCGATTGAAACGAACCCCGTCGCACCTCGCGGTGCACAAGCTGGCGAGCACGGGCTATTCGCGTCGGCCGACGGAAACTGGTTTGGTGTTGATGGTCGCGGCGTGGCCTCTCTGATCGCTTACTCTTATGACGCCAAAACACTGACGGCTCAAAGCGGTGGCGAACAACTCGTGCCCGGGCCGCTTGGCAGACTCGTTCACGGCGACCGCCCTCGCTTGCCAAACCTTGAGCCGCTGACGATGGATGGCCTGTCTTGGGATTTGCCGACAATCCCCAGCACGCGAGAGCCGTTTTACCTGTCGATCTATCGCGACGGCTACCGTAACCCCGATGGTACCGCCGATCAGTTAGTGTCGATCCACGCATCGAATCAGGCCAAGCCGCTGGTAAGCTGGAATTGGCAACGTCAACCCAACCAAAACGCGACATCTGGCCAGAGTGAGACGGATCTGCCAGACCAGAAAAGGTTGCTTTTCCACGTGCCACTCGGCAAAGTGCTGAGCATCGACGACCCCGCAGACACGATCAGCATTCGCCAATTCAATCTTGTCGAATTGCTGAATGAGTCGTCAGTCGATGAACCCGTGATAACATCCCTGCCGCGGCTCGAAGCTATTCCCGCCGAACCTTACCGCTATCAAATTGAAGGTTGGTCGCGCGATGGCGAACTGATAACCGAATTGCTTTCGGGGCCCGATGGAATGACGGTTTCAGGCGATGGTGAGGTTGCCTGGAGTCCTAAGGTCAGCGCCGGTCACGGGGTGGAGTGGATCCTGATCCGTGTTTATGACGGGGTCGGACGCGAGACGTTTCACGCCTACCAATTACGTGTCGTCGGCTCGGAATCAAACGATCCACGGTCGCCCGTCATTCCATCGGTCACTGGCGAAGACCAGCGCGAGCATCCTGCCAATCAGATCGATTTACCGGCTCCCTATCACCGCGCCGTGCCTTGCGGTGGGGGTCGCTATCTTGCTCTGCATTTGCCGTCTCGGCGGCGCGTGGCGATTGCCGATCTACGTGACGGAAAAATCGTCGGATACGCGACTGCGAACGCGGAGAATGCTTTGATCGCGGGAACTCGCGATGCATTGTATGTAATCGATACCCAGCGACTTGCCGTCAAGAAGTGGTTGCTTGCCGACGTGACATCGATCTGGGAAAAGCAACTGCCTGGTTCGTGGATCCCGTCGATGGCCGCCGGTGGCTGCAGTTCGGCGGGCCCTCTGTTGTTGGCTGATCAAAATGGCTCAGCCTATCTACTGCAAACAGACGAACTGACGGTGACGAGCATCGGCTCAGAATCTTCGTCGCAGAGATTTGGAAAGTCGCCTTTGGTCCGGCTTGAAGCCGCGCCCGACGGAACTGTTTTCGCCGTCATGAGGATGGCGTTTAATCGGGCACCTTCCTACCTTCTGACACGAAAGCCGACAGGCGGCTACACGACTGTCAGTACCAAGTTCCTTGGGCAGCGCGCCGTTTTCAATGCAGATGGCAGTCGGATATATGGGCAACGCGGGGTCTATTCAGTCGACGGACAACGAGAGCTCGAAACCATCGATCCAACGATTCCTGCTTACACGGTCCCCGCGTTACAGGGGCCATTCTTTGCTCGCTACACCGCGCAAGAATTTGGAACGAGTTCCCGACCGGCGGCTGCAGCACGCTTCCAGCTGTTTATCGAGGACCAGGAACGCGCCCTGGTGACACTACCTGCCGCTTCGCTCATCGATGGCAAGCTGATCGGTAGCGACGGCGATGGCGGAGTCGACGTGGGGGAACGAATGTTCTTGGCACCTGCGGAGGGAGTCCTGGCTGTCTTGCCATTGAATAACGATGTGATCCGCATCCATCGGTTTGAACTGGACAAGGTGCTTGGAGAAGCGGCAATCGATTACTTGTTCGTCATGTCCGCCCCGCAAACCGTCGCTCAAGCTGGCGAACGGTACGAGTACCCGATCGTGGCTAAATCTTCCACCGGTTCGGTCCAGTTTTCGTTGGAGACTGGTCCCGAAGGTGCCAGCTTGTCAGCCGAGGGAAAATTGAGTTGGCAAGTTCCGCACAGCAAAGAACGAAGTGAAGAGGCCGTCATCATCAAGGTTTCCAACAGCAACGCCGAGCGGTTTCATTCGTTCATGATTCAGGTGAATCCGTCAGCGCCCGAAGACCCTGAGGGTGCCGACGCTTTCCGCGAGTGGACGGAACTTGCCACCGGGCGCAAGGTCGAAGCGAGAATGGTTGAGATCGTCGATGAAGCAATTCAATTGGAACGAAGGGACGGCCGGGAATTCGTCGTTCCGATCAGCCGTCTTAGCGATAAAGACAGAGCATTCGTCCGTGGTTTGCAGAAACGGGAGTAGGTAACCTGCAACAGGATAACTACGGAAAGGCGATCGCCATCATCAACGATGAGTTGCCTTTGAAGCAAAGGTGCTCAGCCGTTCCTGAAAGAGTTTGTCAAGCGAGGGCGGTCTCCATCGGGGTCACTGCGTAACGGGATCGTTGTGCGTAGCCGCATTTTTCGTTGGTGCTCGTGATTGTTTTTCTTGCGTGGACACTGCGGGGTACTCAGTTCGGTTGTCGTCGCTGCGGGAAGTTGCGATCGTTCTTTGCTTGTGCGATTGCTCCCAAAACATTCCTTCGCGAGGTACCACTCACGCATGTCGTGAGTGACTCTGCCCGTTGTGGCAGACGCTGATGTGTCTGATGCGAATTCCTCACCGCAAGGCCACTCCATACAAAGCAACGTGCAATTGTCG
>JARFQX010000237.1 GCA_029287555.1 Rubripirellula sp.
CCATCTTGGCTTCGATGAAGCGATCGAGAATATTCCCGAACGATATTGGGGTGCCCGAGTCGACGGAGCTCCTCATACGCCGTGGCGGCTTCTGGAGCACCTGCGGATTTGCCAGTGGGATATTCTCGAGTTCTCGCGCAATCCGGCTCACGTTTCACCAGACTTTCCAGACGGCTATTGGCCAGAATCGGATACTCCACTCGACGCGGATGCCTGGGAGCGAAGTGTCGAGACGTTTCGAGAAGATCTTCGATCGATGATCGATCTTGTTTCTGATCCCAATACCGACTTGTTTGCGGCGATCAAGCACGGAGACGGGCAGACGATTCTGCGCGAGGCGCTACTAGTTGCCGATCACAACGCCTACCACCTCGGCCAACTGGTGTTCTTGCGTCGGTATCTCGGCATTTGGAAAGATTGAAGTGACTGCTTGCCCCTAAGGTTGCTCCGCCCAATTGGGCGTGCCAAACCACTGGTGCATTTCTTGGACAAACGGTGCAACGACCTCCGCCGGCTCGGGGATGTGGCCGCGATCTCCCGTTTCCACCATCCACGTATCCAAAGCGGCTCGCAGCCGAAGCAGTGCCGCCCGGTGTTCCGGTCGATCGGAACTGGCAAGGTTGTTGATCTCGTGAGGATCGCTCCGGGTGTCGAATAGCATTTCGTCGGGGAAAGGCTGCATGAGCGCAAGTGCGGCTCCGGTGAGTTTTCCTTCTGCTTTCAGCTTCCGCATCAGTGGTTTCACGAGAAAGCACTTCTCCTTGTAGCGATTGAGAGTCTCGAAGCCGGCTCCCGGCGTGTAATTCCGGATGTAGTGGAATCGGTTATCGTGAACGGATCTCATTCGTACCACGGTTTCGTCGATGCGGTCGCGGGCCGCAAACGCATAGCTGCGGGGCGGATCGGAGTCTTCGCCAAGAAACACGCGGCTTTGCATCCCCGCCGGACGTTCGATTCCCGCGATCCACATCGTGGTCGCAGTCAGATCCAATAGACTCACGACGCGGTCGCTGACCGCACCAGGCTTCTCGTCGTTGGTCAGGATGGGAAAGTTCTTGCAGTCGCGGACGATCAAGGGCACTCGCAAACCCTGATCGAACGGCCAGTGGATTCCGCGGGCAGTCAACCGTCCGTTGTCCGCGAAGAAGATGACCACGGTGTCATCATCAAGGCCGTCCGCTTTGAGTCGCGCGAGCAGATTGCCAACGCGCACGTCTGCCCCGCTCACTGAATTAAGATACCGTGCCCACTCCTGTCGTACGATCGGATGGTCCGGGTAATACGGCGGTGGCGAGACGTTTGCTTCCGTTGCGATCTGCGGGTGCCACTCTTCACCCACCCACGGCACGCGATCCTTCTCGGCGGACTTGCGATCGTAGATGTCGTATTCGGCTTCGGGTAGGTTGATTTGTGCGAAGAAGGGCTGATGCGTCTTAAGCTGGTCCCATTGATCGGTGTCGTAGAGTTTCCCTTCGTTGACAAAGTTCAAGTCGAGTTTGCCGGTGCCGACGATTGCGTCTCCCAGGTGTGTGACGTTGGCCGTGTAATAGCCGGCGTCTTTCAATCGGTGCGTGAGTGGTCGAATGCCAGGTGGCAGCTTGAATTCGTCATCGCGATGTGAACGCATGTGATGCGTATCCGTCGTCGTTTGGTACATGCCGAGCATGAAGCACGAGCGACTTGGTGCGCAAACGGGCGAAGTCGAAAACGCGTTGTTGTAACGAATGCCCGAATTCGCCAGCGAATCGAGATGAGGCGTGGCAACGTTTTCTTGACCATAGCAGGCGAGGTCATTGGAAAAATTTTCGCCGACGATCCAAACGATGTTCGGCCTTTCCGCGGCCGGCGCGACGGAAGCGAAGAGGAAGATCGAGATGGTCGAGATGACGATCAGTAGGATTCTAGGATTCGTCATGCGGATAACCCTTGACGTGAGACGCTTGCTGCGAGCGATCATCCTACACTCACACGACATTCACAGGCCACGACCGGCGCGGATCCGGCAACGGTTGCCTATCAATTGAGCACTTCAGCGGTCACGGTCACCCGCGTGGATCGTGATCGGGCTCCGGAGGCCTTGATTTTTCCGGCTTTTTTCGCATCTCGATCGGAGGCCGGCGTCGGCGAACTGGTGGCGCACGATTTGCTCCATTGTTTAAGGTTTGGGATGATTCGGCCTTGAATCGGGGGCTTTGGCGGCGGACGGAATGAATGGTGACCCTCAATTCTCAATTCGCGAAGCGGTCGAACAAGACACCGAGTCGATTCGCGATCTTTTTCGTTTGACCTATGGAGATAACTACGCGTTCCCTCAGTTCTTCGATTCCAGCTTCATCAAGAAACAGATTTTCAGCGACGATTGTCTGATTCTGGTGGCCGAAGATCGCTCGGATGGGAAGTTGCTCGGCACGGGATCGGTCGTCTTTGATGTCGGCGCGTTTGCCGATCTGTTGGGCGAGTTTGGGCGATTGGTGGTGCATCCCGATGGGCGCGGACGGGGCGTCGGCACGAAGCTGATGCAAGAGCGGATTTCGCGGGTTGCGCCGCACCTTCACGTGGGACTTGCCGACAATCGCGTCGCGCATGCCTATTCGCAGAAAATTTCGATCAAGCACGGATTCGTCCCGGTCGGATATCTCCCGATTCACAACGGGGAGCCGGTGGCTTTGTTTGCCCGGCATTTTAATGATTCGTTGCAGCTGCGTCGTAATCACCCTCGAATTGCCCCGGCAATCCACTGGCTAGCTGACGCTGTGATGTCAAATTTCGGGATGGTGTGCGACGCGATTGCGGACGAGTCGGCGACACCGTATCCGGACGATCATGAGTTTGAGCTGGAAGAGATGACGGCGGCCGGTTACGCGAGCCTGTTGCGATTCGAGCGGGGGCGTCTGCGCGAACGTGACATCTTTGGGCCTGTCAAGCTGCACTTCGGTGTGCGTCACCTGGAGCGTCACCACACGAGTTACCTGCTGGCGAAGCAGGGGGGGCAACTAGTTGGCGCGATCGGTTATTCGCGTGACCACAACATCGATGACGCGGTGCGCGTCTTCGAGATCATTTGTCTCAACGAAAGTCCCGTGCGGTTTCTCCTGAGCAAGCTGGAGACGCGTTGCCGGGATGAGTGGGGGGTCGATTATCTGGAAACCGATGTCGGCGCCGACTCGCCGAGGATGCAGAAAACGCTTCTCGAATTGGGGTTCCTGCCGATTGCTTACGTTCCCGCTGGCGTTTGCCATTACGTCGAGCGACTCGACATTGTCCGCATGGCCCGTTATTACGCGCCGGTTGCGGGCGACTGCGATGTCATCGACACGATGAAACCGATCGCCGAAGGCGTCGTTGCTCAATTCGATCGCCAACGAATTGAGCCATCTCTCGCGGTGACGCTTCCGGGTACCGCGCTCTTTCATGGTCTGAACGACGAACAAACAGCATGTTTATCGAATCTGTTTCGACCCGTCCGCTTTGAGCCCGGGGAGTGGATTGTGCGCGAAGGGGTCTCGGACGGTCGAGCCTATGTGATCCTGAAGGGCTCGGCGCAAGTCATGATCGATGGAGATCCAGGCGATGTTGTTGGTCAGCCCGAGTTTGTCGGAGAACTAGCGATGTTGAATCAAAGCCCACATCGAGCGAGTGTTCGCGCCGGTTCACCAGTCTCCGCAGCGATGATTGACCATCGAGATCTGACTCGACTGCTATCGATGCGGATGGACATTGGCTACCGGGTCTACCGCAACTTGGCTAAGGGATTGGCCGACAAACTGCGACGAGCGACGACATAATAAAGCAAGCTGAGTGCAGTTCATGGCCAATCGGCGCGCATCAGGAGGCATGAGTGTGCCGTTCTGTATAACCGTTCGCGATTGTGACATCGTCGCTTGATTCGTGCTCGTGCCCAGTCGCTTCCGACGGTGCTCGTGCTCGAATCGATTTGACGCGGTGTTTACGCCCAATCGATTACAAGCACCGCTTCGCTGAGCACGAGCACGAGCACGAGCGCGAGGAGATCTACACCGTTCATGATCGCGCGCTTATTTAGTTTTTGAGCACTCATCAACGCTGATTCGCAGTATGCGATGAGCGTCGTCAGGGTTGGCGGATCACAAGTAGGCGAATCTCCGTCATGTCGTCGATTGCGTAGCGAATTCCTTCGCGACCAAGTCCGCTCTCTTTGACTCCCCCATAGGGCATGTTGTCGACGCGCCACGAGGGAATGTCACCAATCACCACGCCGCCGACTTCCAACTCGTCCCAGGCCCGCATCGCCCGATACAAGTCACGGGTAAAAACACCGGCTTGCAGTCCGAAGACACTGTCATTCATTTGGTCCAACGCCACATCGAAATCGGTGAACTTCGAGAGAACGGCGACTGGACCAAACGCCTCTTGGGCGCAAACCGGTTGGTCCGGAGGAACGCTCTCGAGCAGCGTTGCTTCCACCATCGCGCCGTCTCGACCACCACCGCAAAGCAGCCTCCCGCCGGCCGCTACTGCCTGGTCGATCCAGTTCTTCAGCCGCTCGCCATCGGCACGTGAAATCACTGGACCGATGAAGGTCTCCTCGTCTCTTGGGTCGCCCATCTTGAGTGCCTTGGTTTTCGCGACCAACAAGTCGCGAAACTCGTCGTAAATCGCCGCGTGAATCAGGATCCTTTGCACTCCAATGCAACTTTGGCCTGACTGGTAGAAAGCACCCACGATCATGCGATCCGCCGCATCCTCCAGATCGGCCGTCTCGTCGACGATGCAGGCTGCATTTCCGCCAAGCTCGAGAACGACTTTCTTCTTGCCAGCTTTCGATTTCAGTTTCCATCCCACTTCAGGCGATCCGGTGAAGCTGAGCAGTTTCAGACGGTCATCGGTCGTGAACAAGTCAGCCGCGTCACGTCGGCAAGGAAGAATCGAGAACGCTCCCTTGGGTAGATCGGTTTCTGCCAGAACCTCCGCAATCTGTAACGCTCCGACCGGTGTGCGGCTGGCCGGCTTAAGCACGAACGGGCATCCCACCGCGATCGCGGGCGCAATCTTGTGAGCGGCAAGATTGAGGGGGAAATTGAACGGCGAGATAAAGGAGCACGGCCCAATCGGAACGCGCCGATCCATCCCGCGATAGCCACCGGCACGCGGTGAAATCTCGAGGTTCAAGACTTCCCCGCCAATGCGCACCGATTCTTCGGCTGCGATACGAAAAGTGTCAATCAATCGCGTGACTTCACCGCGGCTGTCCTTGATCGGTTTCCCCGCCTCGATGCACAGGCTTGCCCCCAATTCCTCGCGTCGTTCTTCGAAACGTTGGACGCAGTGGTTGAGAATCTCCTGCCGTGCGTACGGGGGAAGTCGGCGCATCGGACCGCTCGCTTGTACGGTCGCGGCGATCGCCCGGTCGATGGTGTCCGAGTCAGCCAAGGCAACGCGAGTGGCGACTTCTCCGCTGTATTTGTCAAAGACTTCGAGGTCCGCGTTGGGTTGCAGGGGTTCGTTGGCCAAATAGTAAGGGTATGAGTCATTCATCTTGACTTAGCCTGGTGCTTCTCAAAAGCCCGCTGCAACTTGTACAGGAAGTCTTTCACTTCGTCATGAATGTTCTCCGTGGCAGACACAATCAAGACATTGTCGATGGCGGTCACCGTGCACGGTCCCCCTAAAGCGTCCCAGGCATCTGGAGTCACCGCTGATGTCAGCGATTTCAAGACCTTGTCGGATTTTTCAGTCAGCTCAGCCGGAAACCCATACATCTCGACGACCAGGTTTTGCTCCGCCGCTTCGACTGTCGTGATCTGCATCACCTCATCTTTGATGACGTAGGTCAAATCCAATGGTCGAAGCATCAGTCGCAGAAACGAGCGAAGGGAGACGTTCATGAGTGACAAGGAAATGGGCTCGTCCGCTGACAAGCCGAGTTCTTCCAGTGCTCGTCGGTCGACGACGATCGGGATGTCGTGCGTGCGAGAAAGTTGTTGAAGGGCGTCCTGCAGAGGTGTCTCCACATAGGTCTGCGTGGTTGGGTGGTCGAGCGCCGCGCGAATCCGCATCGTTGCTGCAGACTCTCCTTGCGCGTTCAACTTGGAGGTCTTCGGGGTGGATCCTTTTGCGGGAGAATTCGTTGGTGCGGGCGGCTTTCTCACCGCCGGTGGTTTGGCTCGGCCACCTCCAAACGGGTCGCTGCCAAACGGATCGGCAGCACCTCCCGGCGGTCCGGCAAACGGATCCGCCGTTTGCGCAAGTGCGGATGCTGGAAAGGAGAATAGAAGGCAGGCGGCAAAGAGAAGCTTGGCAACGTCAGGCATGAGAGGCTCCATGGGACGAGATGAGAT
>JARFQX010000264.1 GCA_029287555.1 Rubripirellula sp.
AGAGACAGCCAGTGCGCTGGTGTGAGAAATATCCGCCGTTTTCGCAAAGCGCTTGGCATCATTCTTCACGTTCTTGATCGTGCGTCCCGACGGGAATCGCAGGTAGGGGTCAACTTTCGACATGATCCGTCCTCCTTAACGGTGTGATTAAACTGCTGCAAAATATCTCGCTGAATTCGGGCGAAATGTCTTTCAATGAGATGACACATACGAGGGTCTGATTTGGCATCATGCGCGCCCCCAATTGGCATCGTCAGGTGCCAAAGTGAAGAGACTGTCGCGGCCTAGCGGACGCTCGTTCCAGTCGAATTCCAGTCGCCCTTGGTGAACCCACCAAAGCGAGGCCGCTTCGACTTCGGACGGCTCCCACTCAGTGATACTGGCTGATACTTCGCCTAGTGGTAGCTGCCCAATGCGCTGATATTGATCGAGAACCAACTCTCGAAGTTCATATCGGGGCCGTTGTGCCTCATCAGCGATGTAGCCCAGCGCCTCACGCCAGTTGTCGATCGCGATTCGTTGCACCGCGAAGTCGCCATCCGTGTAAAGTCGGAGTGGCAGTCCTGTGGAATCCACAAGGGCTTTCATGACGTCCCACCGCGGTGGGCGCGAGACGTTTGGCTCGACTTCGACGCAGTCTTCGGATTTCTTGCACTCGCCCAAGTGCTCTACGGGCCCCGTTTCGCCTTTGGCCCGGACAAACAAGTCTGGTCGATACGACTGTTTCTTTCCGTCCACCCTGCCCTCAAGCTTGCATGGACGCTCGCAGAGGAAGATCACTTCGGGACAGAACTCCAGCGAGAGCCACACGAGGTACTCGACGAAGCTCTCCAGTTCCACAAATCGACCGCACAGAACGCTAAATAGCTTCCAGACGTTCTGCCGCCGTCGCTCCTTAGCAGTCAGCGCTCCAGGGGTCGGATTCATGGCCATATGTGCTCTCCGTCGCAGAATTGGTGCCGTTCCTTGACTCAATGAAGATTTTTCTTCATTGTGGTACCAATTGGTGATTAACCACCATTTGGCCATAAAAAACCAGCTTCTTCTGTGGAATTGGTCACAGAAGAGCGGTTTAAGGCGTGTCGCCGCGTGCGATAATCCTCAGGGGTCAGGAGCTCCCTACCGGGCGCACTGCTACTGTTGAGGCTTTTTTTAAAGGAGACGGCCGCGTGTCAATCGGCCATAAAGAACTGGGCCAGCGTCTCAGGAACCTGCGCAAGCAGGCGTCGCAAACCGTTGTACAAGTCGCGGATGCCGTGGGGACCACCCATAGTCACCTGTCTGCGATTGAGCTCGGCCGTATCAAAAGCCCTCGCAATCAACTCATGCAATCCCTTGCCAATCACTATGGTATGACGGTATCGGAACTGACCGGTGAGTCGATTGGATCGGATCTCTCGTCGAAGGCACAGCGGGTGGCCTATTGGTTCGAGCACGAACTCACAGAAAAAGGCCAATCCGCCATCGTCGGAATGATGGAGGAAATGCAGAGCCGCTCTTAGTGCCCTACTCCAACCAATCGAACAGCCGTAATTGACGACAACCTGATGCGTTCAACTGAGCATCACGATTGTCGAACAGTTCGATAAAGGCCGGTTCATCCAGATTTCGCTCTAGCGCTTCGATACGATATTTCTGCCCAGCATAGTCATGCCAGGTTCGTACAATGTTTCGCGCGAGTGCCCTGAGCCAAGGCCACTTGCCATCCGGCCAGGACTCATCTTCGTCCAGCCAGTAAGCAATACCCTTTGTTTGGGCTCCACTTTCGTGTCGTTGCCAAACTATTTGACACAACGGCTCGCCCACCATCCGCATGGCCAATCGAAGATCGGGGTGCAATGAGCGCCGAACTGGCCTCGCACCTTGAGCGACACGCTCGAGCAATCGAATCGAGAAAATCTCCTGCAAAATTCGGACATCTTCGTCGCGCATACGGTAAGGACAGCCGTTGTGCTCCATGGCCAAACGTATTTCCGACTTGCCCTTATCACCAAAGTACTCTTCTTCCACCAATCTCCCAATCAGCGCCGCGTCCCAATTCTCGGCTGAGTCATCGGCGCACTGCATGGCGTACTTACAGAATAGTCTAAAACGCTCAACCCGAAGTTCGGCGAACTGTCCTCGCCATATGTCGACGGGTTCCATTCTAATCTTTGATAGATCGACACCCTGCGGTACATCATCAGCGAGAATTCGCAGTACCTTCGTGGCGAGGCTCCATTGAGCGTGGTACTCGAACCGGTCCACCTCGTCGGTCGAAATACGATACTGATTGATGCCGTTGGGAAGTGCTCGCTGCAGTGTTTCGATGACGCGGTAGAATTCGTTCAATGAATCCATCTCTCTTTTTGAGAACCGCACGAAGTCTCCAAATCGCAACGCCCCACAACGACACAGCGCATCACCGTTCTTGGATTTCGGCGTTAGCGTGTACTTAGGCGTACCACAACGACATGCACGCAACAGCGGTTCATTGTGAACCGGGCAGTTAAGCATCCAGGACATTTGGTGCACCGACAGGTGCACGCCCTGTTTCATGCAGGTCGGACAAAGTTTAAGTACGCCTCGCAATTCCCCCCAGTCCCGGGCGATGCTGTAATTCGATGGAAACAACTTCGTTCCATGCTCCGGTTCGATGCCGATACCATGAAGCAGTCGTTCCAAGTCAAATGAGGATTTCGCGGCGCTGTAGTTGTGTGACGTCGTGCCTCTCAGCTTCTTTTCGTCATCGAAGTAACGACGAAACTGAAGAAGGGTTAACGCGTTTGCCGAACAGAACAAGTGCGCCAAGCACATCATGGACATGCCATCGATCCACCACTCAGGTTTCCAGTTATAACTTCGCATGTCTTGCATCCTCAAAAATCGCCGGAAGTATTTCCTAAACGTCTGTCACAGAAATATGTATCAGGCATGCGCAAGACATTCGCTCTGAGCGACGAATCAAAACAACTCTTCGTGGACGGTGCGATTCACCAGCAGGCAGTTTTTCGTGTTTGAGCGTAAGCTCGCTATCTCTGACCATCACAGGACATATATATGAACGCGTGGGCATGCAATGTTGACTGGCCGGCCGCAATAGGTGTCCTTCGAGATCTGATCATCGCAGTGGTTTCGATTACAACAGCCACAGTGGCTGTACTGGGACTGAATGCTTGGCGACGTCAGGGAAAAACAAAGGCTCGGTTCGACGTGGCGAAGGAGTTTGCGATAGCCACCTTCGCCGTACGCGACGCGCTTGACGAAGCGAGAGTCCCAATGATTACTCCAAGAGAATATCCGCCGCCAGAAGCCGGCGACGACGCACTGGATCCGCGCAGTGGTCAAGTGCTTGGATTCGTGTATCGAAATCGATGGGAGCCGGTGAAGAATGCGTTGGAGCGTTTCCGCGAAGCAGGAATCGTCGCTGAGGCACTTTTCGGCGATGAGTTGGCACAGAAGGTCACGGCGCTACGCCGCGACGCGCATAAAGTTGCGACTGCTATGAACGAGATTGTTGACCAGGCTTATCAAGACAACATGGATTTTGAGGATCGCGATTTTCGCCGAACGGTCTATTCCGATGCGCACGCGACGAGGGGCGCAGAGGATAATGCGCTTACGCAATCTATTTATGGAACTGTAACCGACATTCAAACACTGCTTCGCCCGAGCCTTACCTGGATGGACGATTAAGATCATAGCGGTTCCAAGAGCCAAGAGCCGGCCTCGATCAATACTTTTGCTATCCAGGCTGGTGAGTGATTAGTACTTGCGCACTGTAATGGGGCCGAGCAAGAAATTTGCTATGGTCAGCCCCTTCTTTTGGGCGCAATATCTAATCGCACTGATAAGAAGATCAACAACTTAGCGTTGATCAATGTTTAGGGATTTTCCTCAGGGTCCACCAGGAGCCGCCTGGAGCGACGACGAGAGTGCCCTGCTTTCCAAAAGCCGCGAGCTAACGGCCGATTACGCAACGCAGCTGAAAGCCGCATTGCAGGAATCGATGACTGCGGGCGGCCCCGTTGAGGCAATTACCGTCTGTTCCGAGCTGGCGCCGCAACTCGCTTCCGATATTTCCCGGGCCTCAGGCGCCAAGGTACGACGTACGAGCCTGCGCTTTCGTAATCCGGGCAACGCACCCGACGACTGGGAAGCCCAGAGAAGCCTCGGCGTAGCCTGCATACTCAAGGCAAAATCCACCGGCGACAACGAACTGACAGCGAAGGCCGTGGAGCGTTGGGAAAAGTCCCTGTCAATCAACCCCGACCAGCCAAAGGCCGACCAACTGCAAAAGCTGATTGAGACGTACTCTAACTGATCCGCGATAGCTGCCGTATTCCACGAGTATCCGGTTCCTTGCCGTATGGGCTCCATCCGCACGCGCGCTCTCTGCATTGA
>JARFQX010000287.1 GCA_029287555.1 Rubripirellula sp.
CAGCGGCGGACCTTTATCGCGGACGCCTGGGGATTCAAGTTGGTTCATCGCCCGACGGTCCGATCGTAGGCCAAATCATGCGCGGCACGCCGGCCGAAGAAGCCAATCTGATCGCTGGTGATCTGATCCTCGCCGTTGACGGGCGCAGGTGCCGAACGCCGGAGGATGTAATTGCCGCGGTCTCGATGGCGCGCGCCGGCGACGAAGTCGCCTTGCAATTGCAACGGGGAAAGGAGGTCCTGGAACCATCACTCACCCTGGCGCAGGCCAACGATTCACCGGTCTTTGGGGGCCCGCCTGCTGACAACACGCCACGTGGACCGATGCCCAGGATGTACTTGTGGCAAGACGGGAACTTGATTCCGGTTGACCCGATTGCGCCTTGGTCCGACATGCCGTTGCTCCCGCCGCAATCGCTTGCTCCAGTTCTTCCCCCGGGGGCTACCCCACGCGGCCAATACGATCGGTTCGATGGAGACCGACAACGTGAGCCAAAGACCGACGCGCCAGATCGCGCGAAACTCGAAGAAGAAGTCGAGAGGCTGGAAGCGGAAAAAAAGTCCCAAGCGGCCAGGATCGATCAACTCAATGAACAAATTGCCGCGCTTCAGGCCAAGGCGAAGGAGATCGTTGAGAGGACCAAGAGCATGGAAATTGAGCGGTTGGAACGAATGGTCGACCAGATCAAACGGCAGCTACTCGAACAAGATGACTCGGATTCGGTCGGCAATTCGATAGAGGAGCGGTAGCAAATAACGGACTTCCAAGTCCGCATTTGCAGGTGACCGCAACGAATTCGGCGTCTGCCCGTTGCGTCTGCCCCTCGCCAAAACATTCCGGGACCTTACAATCTGGCGGTCACCGGATCGAATCCTCCGCGAAACGACGAAGCGAAACGATGAGCACGCTACCGAAACCTCTGCCGGAACCTCTAGTCAACCATGGCAGACGAGAGTCAACCGCTTCGATCTTGAGCATCGGGACGGGTGTGCCCCAGTTCCAAGTCGATTGTCGCACGAGCGCCAAGTTCGCCGCTCAGACGTCGTGCGTGGACGAAGAACATGCCCGCAAAGTCAACGTACTTTACCGGCGCACCGGCATCGAGACGCGTGGTAGCGTTCTGCTCGAGGAGACTCCTGGAGAAGACGCGACTCACGAGTTCTATCCACCGGCGGTCGACATTCATGATCGGGGGCCCTCGACCAAGCGACGGAATGATCGTTTCGGAGCCGCAGCACCCGATTTGGCGCACCGAGCCGCGGCCGCCGCCTTGGAGTCGAGCGGTTTGGCTGCCGACGAAATCACGCATCTGGTTACCGTGACCTGCACTGGATTCAACGCGCCCGGAATTGACATTGCCTTGATCGATCGCCTGGGGCTGCCAAGAACGACCGAACGCATCCAGGTAGGTTTCATGGGATGCCACGCGGCGATTAATGGTTTGCGTGCAGCGCGAGGTTTGGTCGCCGCCAACCCCAACGCCAAAGTCTTGCTTTGCTGTGTGGAATTATGCAGCCTTCATTTTCAATACGGAGACGACACCGACCTGATCGTCAGCAACGCGCTCTTTGCCGACGGGGCCGGGGCGATGGTGATCCAACACGGAAGCGGAGCGGCAGACGAACTTGGCGCTCTCGATCGATCCGAGACCGCCGTCGGAAGTGTCGTTGCAACTGGGTCCTGCTTGGTTCCCGAGAGCCGGGACGCCATGACTTGGCGAATCGGAGACCACGGATACTTGATGACCCTCTCGGCCCAGGTCCCGGGCCTGATCGAACAACACCTCGAATCGTTCCTCACCGATTGGCTCGCAGCCCAGGGCGAGTCGATCGAATCGGTGGGCGGGTGGGCCGCCCATCCCGGCGGTTCTCGGATTCTTTCGTCGGTGGAATCCGCGTTGAAACTTGATTCCGAAGCGCTCCGGATTTCGCGCAGCGTGCTTGCGAACCACGGCAACATGTCATCGGCGACGATGTTGTTTATCCTCCAGAAGTTTGCCGAAGCAGCGGTCCCCAAACCGTGGTTGATGCTTGGTTTTGGACCGGGCTTAGAGATCGAAGTCGCTTTGATTCGTTAACGCTTTCTCCGTTGCGTTTGTCGCGATAAGAGCTCGGTTGTCTCTTGCTGATCGCTCCACGCTGGTCGCCCCAATGGTGGGCAACGTTAATGAGAATCGATTGCAACTCGATCCTCCCTTTTCACACGTTCTAGCGCGTCACGTTTCGAATCCGTGTTGTCGCTCGAATGACGTTTGACAAAACATCCCGTCTCTCTATGGTTCCTCAAGAGAGATATCCTGATCAGCAGCACGAGCCCAGCATCATGCTTGGGGGAATCGCTCGTGCGTGATTCAACCACGTCAACGAAAACAAAAAAGAGGCGAATGATGAGCAATCAGCCAATCATCGATCATTTGAATGAGATTCTTAAACACGAGTGGACCGGCGTTGCCCAATATGCGCAGGCCGGTTTCATCGTCGAAGGCGTCTGGCGAGAAGTCTACGCAGAGAAATTTCTCGACGATGCCAAAGAGTCCTTTGGACATGCCCAGCTGATCGGCGACAAGATCGTCGCCCTCGGCGGTGTGCCAGTGGCCACCCGCAACGAGATCAAGCAGTCGAGGGACCTCAGCGAGGTGCTGGAGTTCAGCCTCGCGTTTGAATCCAAAGCGGTCGAAATGTACAGCAAAGCAATCGAAATGGCCGAGGGCGACCGGGCGTTGGTTGTCTTTCTGGAGGACATCCTCAAAGAAGAGCAAGAGGGCGTCGACGAGTACACGAAGTTGCTTCGTCAGACCGCCGGAAGTGCGGCAGGAACCACCTCGACCGCAAAAACCGGCTGAGCGATTCACTGGGCCCCAACCCTGAGGAGCTAAGCTTCAGGCCCTGAGTATGACGATCCGGTCAGTCGATCGACGAATCGTCTGAACGCCAGCGGCCCGGCTTCAGCTTGCCTGCGACGCCGCCGCTCGATCGAATCGGATGATGGCCGGCATCGGGGGAACGTCCCTTGATGACGGCTGGATTCCTTTGATCGATTGACCGGTCAGGCTCATCTTCAAGCCCGCGATCTGTTCGGGTTCCACACCCACGCGGCTTTGGACGTACCAGCCCACCGCTTCGGAAAAGCTCTCCTGGCGAAGGACCAAGCGGCTCGAACCATCCTCCCATTGCTCGACCGCGATCACGAGGCGGCTCGATTCATCCTTGGAGGGAAAAACATTCAAAATCGTTTCTTGACGCACGGCGTTCTTCTCGAAGATGCTTAATGAAAGCGATTCTCAATAACACTAAGTCTAGCCATCCCCACCCCTCGGTCAAGCGCCTTGCATGGTTGCCGGCCCGATTTTCAAGGCCCGCTCGGCCCCGGCTCGATCCGCCCTTTGCACCCAGAGATCCCTCGCAACAATCGAATTCTCAAGGTTCGCTAGAATCGATTCCCGGCATCGCCCTCTCGACCACCGCCGCGCCGACACTATCGCCCAGGATGTTGACTGCGGTGCGAAACCGATCGAGCAGCCAATCGACGGTCAGGATCAGCCCGACGTACTCAACCGGTAGTCCGACGGCGCTGAGCACGATCAACATTGTCACCAGTCCCGCTTCGGGAATCCCGGCGGCACCGATCGCTGCCAGCGTCGCGGTCAAGGCGATCACTGCCTGGTCCGCCAGGGTCAAATCAAATCCGATCGCTTGAGCGATAAAAATCGCCGCAACGGCTTCAT
>JARFQX010000311.1 GCA_029287555.1 Rubripirellula sp.
CGATCCGGCACCGAACCACGATTCGATGCCGAGCAAGAATGACTGCCGGATCGGCGTCGCTGCGCTCCTTGATGCCGGCCTACACGCTCACCACTCGCCACTAGACGTCTACTTGCCGGTTTGCTCATGATCGGGCTTGGCGAGTACCTCTTGGAAGAATTCGAGCATCTTTTGGCTCGTTTTCGGATTCAGGAAGGTAATCATGTGGCCCTGTTTGGGCATGAGTTCGAATCGGCTGTCGATTCCCGCGTCTTGCTGCAGTTGATGGAATTGACGACTCTCTGAAACCGGAACGATCAAGTCCGATTCGCCGTGGATCAATTGAGTGATCGGATCGCCGGGCGAGACGTGGGCGGCGGGTGAGGCGGCCACATACACCTGTGGCTTCTCGCGACGAGAGCCGCCCAGAAAATAGGCGAGCGTTGAGTTGTCTGGTTGCAGGGAGCGAAAATCACAGGGCGGTCCGCCCACGCAAACGGCGCGGATTGGTGGAAGTTGTGTCCAGCGCGGATCCGACGGATCCCATTGGCTCGCCGCGCTGCGAACTTCGATCGATTCGTCAGCCAGGGAGGCAACCAAAGCCGATAGATGGCCTCCGGCCGAGTAGCCGAACATTCCCAGGCGGTTGACATCGATCTCCAATCGATCCGCGTTGCGGTTGGTCCAGACCAACGCCGAACGGACGTCATCCACCTGGGCGGGAAACTTGTGGGTGGGTGCCAATCGATAGTTGATGTTGACCGCGACGAATCCATGCTTGGCCAAGTAACGCGAATAATTCTCCAACGTCCACTTATCCCCGCTGATCCATCCGCCACCGTGCACCACCACGACGGTTGGATGGCCTTGCGGTGGTGGCGGTGTGGTCGGGCAATAGACGTCGCACAGGCCAGCTTTGCCGGCGGATTCGCTGAACCGCTCATTCGCCAGGACTTTGACGTCGACAGGACCGGTAGGCTGAACCACGGTCGCCGTCTCGACCACCGGTTCCGGCTCGACGGCTCGGGTTACACCAAGGCCGACGCCGAACGATAACAAGGCCCAAACGAACGGGAGATGTACTCGTTGGTCGACAGAGTTTCCAGTGAAGGCGAACGACATAAGCGGGTTCCTGCAAATTCCTCGAGTGTCTCGCGAACGACAATCTTGACCGAATTGTCCGCTCACCGTCGACAGGTTTTGATCGACGAATTCCTCTCCGGTCCCTTCGGATTTTCGCCGCCGATGATCGTTTTGCGATGATCGTTTCCGGCGGGACTTCCGCGTTTTTCGCCCCTCGGGAGTTGCCCTGGTCAGGTTTCCTGCGAATCGGGCGGCGATCGCCAGGCGGTGGGAGGAACTGGGACTCCCCGTATAATACGCTGAAGTCGACTCTGCGACGAACCTCCCCTCCTTAAATCCAAGCATGACCATCGAATTGAATTCCGTCCCTGAGGCGGTCGAAGCGATCCGACGCGGTGAAGTGATCATCGTCGTTGACGCCGAAGACCGTGAGAACGAGGGGGATTACATCTGTGCCGCCGAAAAGGCGACGCCCGAAATTGTCAATTTCATGTTGTCGGGCCGCGGTCAGCTCTGCGTTTCGATTCTGCCCGACGTCTCCCGACGTTTGGATCTCAGCCCGGTGGCGGTCCAGAATGACGCCCCGCTGAAGACCGCCTTCTTGACCCCGATCGACGTTCGCTCGGCCAAGACGGGGATCACGGCGAGCGAACGGAGCGAGACGATTCGCCGGCTTGCCTGTACCGACTGCGTCGCCGAGGACTTCGTTCGGCCAGGACACGTTTTCCCGTTGTTGGCCAAGCAAGGCGGAGTGCTCCGGCGAGCGGGGCATACCGAAGCTGCCATTGATTTGGCGCGAATGGCGGGTTTGCAGCCGGCCGCCGCGCTCTGCGAGGTGCTGGATGAGTCGGGCGAGCGAGCCAGTCGTCGCGGCTTGGCAGAAATCGCCAGGAAGAAGAATCTGAAGATCATCAGCATTGAGCAATTGATCGCTCATCGCCGCGTAAGCGAAAAACTGATCAACCGGGCTGCCGAAGCGCACCTGCCCACGAAGTTTGGTGACTTTCGTGTGATCGTCTATAGCGTCCAGTACGAAACGCAGGAACCGATCGCCCTGGTGCAAGGCGACTTAACGGCCCCCGGTCTGCCGCCTTTGGTGCGGATGCATAGCAGCTGCTTCACTGGAGATCTGGTTGCCTCGTTGCGATGTGATTGTGGCGATCAACTGGCGATGGCCTTAAAGATGATCAGCGACGAAGGCCGCGGTGCCTTGGTTTACTTGCCCCAGGAGGGACGTGGCATTGGCTTGGCCCAGAAGATTCGAGCTTACGCACTTCAAGACAACGGGCTCGATACCGTTGAGGCCAATCATGCGCTCGGATTCAAGGCCGACATGCGTGACTACGGGATTGGGCTTCAGATCTTGAAGGATCTTGGACTGAGCGACGTTCGTCTGCTGACCAACAACCCGAAGAAGACGGAAGCCTTCAACTTGCGCGGGTTTGACTTGCGGGTCATGGACCAGGTACCGATTGTGCCTCCGGTCAACCAGCACAATCAGCGATACCTGGAGACGAAGCGTCAAAAGATGGGGCACCAATTGCCCGAGCTCTAAGTGGACAGAAGCGTCGCTTTGAATTGAAAATCGTACTCGTACTCAGGGCGCAGCCCGGTACTCGTACTCCTACTCGAAAACAAACCTGGGCACCACGTCGTGGGCTCGATCCCGACGCGGCAATCCAGCGCCAACGTCCATGATCGTGATTCCGCGATCGATCGAGTACGAGTACCGTTTCACTGAGTACCGTTTCACAGAGTACCGCTGCGCTGAGTACGAGTACGAGGTTGCGCTCAAGGCAACTGCCGAGTCGACGTGGGATGATCAAAGTTGTGAGGTTGGATGGAACGGGAGGCGTCGAGGAAATGGAGACCGTGATCGATTCTTCTCGGCTCACTCCGTCGCCTCCTGTTGGTTGATTTCTTCCCTCGGTAAGCGGTCGATCCGCAGCGGCAGGCCATGAACTCGTGCGTCGTTGATGATTCAATGGTATCTTGATCGGCAGCGAGACCGGCTGGGGTTGGCAAAGTCGGTACCTGCCGCGAAAGCCAGAACAACGAAATGCACGGGAGCAACGGGCCGCGCGTCTCGGTCGTTAGCAACCCAAGCTCCCTTGCCC
>JARFQX010000346.1 GCA_029287555.1 Rubripirellula sp.
ATTTGCGTGCCGCCGTCGATGGTGTTGAATCGCTCATTTCGACTCATACACCAACGTTTGTCTATTGCAGTGCGGGGAAGAGTCGGTCGTTCGCCATCACCGCCGTAGCGTTAGCTCGGTTCCGAGGCCAAAAGCCGAAAAACACATTGGTGGCTCTGGCAAGCGGCCAACCGCATGATGTGTCTCCGATTTTGTGGGGCGACATCTTCAAGGCGTGCGATCATGGGACTACAAGCCGTCGGGAGCCCGGTTCCACAAAGTACGATCAGACTGTCATCAGCAATCGATGACAGCAATCGTTCTCTCAATTCGGTGTCGATGAGTGTTGTCATAATAAACCGTCACCGAGCCGACGCGGCGGGAGTCGTGGCCCTGCCCAGCGAATTCTGCCCAGCGAATTCTGCCCAGCGAATTCTGCCCAGCGAATTCCCATTGAATGTCGCAATTCACATAGGAAGAGAATCTGGGGGATGATCGGTCACCTGAGACCGACTCAGAGTGATGCACAATCTGTTGCACACTCGGCGGTTGGGAATAGCACCAGCCCTTCGGACTAGCGTTTTTTCAAGCATCCCCGACAGGATTCGAACCTGTAACCTTCGGCTCCGGAGGCCGACGCGCTATCCAATTGTGCCACGGGGACGGAAACTGCGAACGTTGATTGTGGCGAGACACGACTCGCAACGTCAAGCGGCCCACCAACTACCAAGCCTTTTCCACTAACTCCCTCTCTGACGACGAATCATCACAAACCATCACAAACCATCACGATCGATGGTTTCGGAGCTTTTCCGTTTCGATGCTTTTCGAAAGTGATGATATCGAGACTCGCTTACCTTCCTGCTTGGGACCGCGCCAAAATCCCCCAGAATATTGGCGGGCAATCCGCGACCGCTGCTAGTTCCATTCCAGGTCGCCGCAGATCACAGACCAAGACCGAGGTCCCGCGTGTCGGGGCCTCGGTTTACCCAAGGCAGGCGCGCGTCCACCGCCGCAGCGTCATCGCGTAAACTAGTCATGAAGCTTGTAAAATTGCGTGGGATACCACGAGCCGCCGCGCGAAATCGTTGACATATCCATGAGTAATCAAGACGACAAAACGAAATCTTCCCTTACTCAACAGGAGAAGATCGATCGTTGGGCCGATCGGTTCGAAACGGAGTTTCAGGAAGGAGGGCAACCGAGCATCGAAGCGTACATCGAAGGCTTTCACGGCGACCGCATGGCGTTGCTTCGCGAGTTGCTAAGGGTTGAAGTGGAGCTTCGCAAGGAAGCGGGTGACACGATCAATCCCGAGAGCTACCTTCGCCGTTTCCCCTATGCCCGGGCCGTCGTGGAATCCGAACTTCGTGACCATCATCGCCCCGCGATCAGGACGGTGAGGCGAGATTTCAACTCGCTACCAGTTGTATTCGGCGACTACCGGCTGGTGAGCAAGATCGGTGAAGGGGGAATGGGCATTGTCTTTGAAGCGGAACAAAAATCCCTGGGAAATCGCCGACTCGCCCTCAAGATCATCAAGTATACGGGTCACCCCGGCGGCAGTGTGTTGAGGCGATTTAGGACGGAAGTTGAGGCGGTCGCTCAACTAGAACACCGTCACATCGTTCCCGTCTATCACGTCGGCGAGGAGTCGGGGGTCCATTTCTACGTGATGAAGTTCATCGATGGGGACAACCTGCGCACGCTCGTCAAGTCATTGAAGTCAGCGGTCAACCGGAGGCGAGCCAGTACGGAGGTGAACGTCAAAACGGAACAGGCGACTGGGGATCGCACCAATTCGACCCACCTATCGGGATGGTCCAAAGTCGATACCCTGGCCTCGAACGATGTGATCGACAAGGTTTCGCAGGACGGATCAACGGCGCATCCGATGTTCTTGAAGAACTTAATCCGCATGGGGATTCAAGTCGCCACGGCGCTCCATCACGTCCACCAACAGGGGATTGTCCATCGCGATATCAAGCCAGCAAATTTGCTACTTGACCGAGACGGGGACGTCTGGCTTACCGACTTTGGGCTTGCCATGATTCGCGACAAACCAGGCCAAACAGCCTCGGGCGTCCTCATCGGTACGTATCAATACATGAGCCCTGAACAGGCAATGGGAAGCAAACGCGTGATCGTCGATCACCGTACGGACATCTATTCACTTGGCGTGACGCTCTACGAGCTACTCACGTTGACGCGACCGTTCGCCGGTCACTCGCGCGACGCGATTCTTCGACGAGTTCAGTTCGAGAACCCGCTTTCGATTCGCAAGATCGCACCGAGAGTCCCGAAAGATCTTGAAACGATCGTCATGAAGGCAATGGCGAAAGACCCCAATGCGCGCTTTCAAAGCGCCGCCGAAATGGCGGCCGAGTTGCAACGGCACTGGGAAGGAAAACCGCTGACCATTCGACCGCCATCGGTAATTGAAAAACTTATCTATTGGGGGCGAGTCAATCGTCAGGCCGCAGCATCGCTGGCTGCCGTGTTTCTCATCGCTTTCTTCGCGTCCATCGTCACCGCGGTCGTTTCTATAAGAGCGCAAGCTGAGACCTCGCGTCAATTAACGCGAAGCGAAGGGCTACGACTGGCCGCAAACTCATCGCTTCAAGTCGA
>JARFQX010000371.1 GCA_029287555.1 Rubripirellula sp.
CCCGCGGCTCAGTTTCGCAGCCGGCTGTCCGAAATGGCGGCCGCCGACGCGGAGGTCTGGTCGCCGCTATTCGACGCCGATCTCTCCGCCCAACGCATTGCCGATTACCTGTTCGACGAACTCACCCAGCCACCCAGAAAATCCGTGGCCAGCAGCCGTGCCGCGCATTTGTTCGCGGAATTCAGCGCGGCGATCCCCGATTCGGATCGGGAGAAGTTGTTGGCCAGTGTGCTCAAGAGTGAGTCGGATCCCGTTCGCGGTTTCATCCTGGCGAGAAACTGGGTCGACGCCTTTTTGAAGACCCACGCGGCGGCGGGAGAAATCGATCCGGCCGTTGGTTACCGGGATGAACTCGCCTGGGTCGTCTTCTCCGGAGGCCCCGGTTCGATGAAGGAGGCCGAGGCGGAGGTCGCACGGAATCTGACTTCCCTGGCCGGAAACCATCCGCGAATCTCACGCGGCGAAATGCCCCTGCATTACCACGAGATCCTGCGGCGTGTTCGCGGTTACCGTGACCGGGTGGTTCCCCGCTTCCGCGCGTTGCATGAGACGAAGTCGCGAGTGGTGGATTCGTCCCGTGAAGCGATGCGATTGGAAGAATTCAAACCTCGCGTGCTGACGAGTTTCGTTCGCAACCGATTGCTCGACGAGGTCTACCTGCCGCTGATTGGGGACAACCTTGCCAAACAGATGGGTTCGGCCGGCGAGGACAAACGCACCGACCGGATGGGTTTGCTGCTGCTCATCTCTCCGCCCGGCTACGGCAAGACGACGTTGATGGAATACGTCGCTAACCGACTTGGGATCGTCTTCATGAAGATCAATGGCCCGGCGATCGGACACGCGGTGACGTCGCTCGACCCGCAAGAGGCTCCCAACGCGGCAGCTCGTGAAGAAGTCGAACGCCTGAATCTCGCACTCGAGATGGGCGACAACGTGATGCTGTATGTCGACGATATCCAACACACCCATCCTGAGTTCTTGCAGAAGTTCATTTCGCTCTGCGACGCCACGCGCAAGATCGAAGGGGTCCGCAACGGACGCACGCGCACCTACGACCTTCGCGGCCGGCGCGTCGCCGTCGTGATGGCGGGTAACCCTTACACCGAAAGCGGAGAACGATTCCAAGTTCCCGACATGCTCTCCAACCGCGCCGATGTCTACAACCTAGGCGAGATCATCGGAGATTCGGCCGATGCATTCGAAATGAGCTATCTGGAGAACTGCCTGACTAGCAATCGCTCGTTGGCACCCCTGTCGACCGCACCGCCGGAAGACGCTCGGGCAATCATTCGAGCCGCCGAAAGGGATTCGCTCGAAGGCGTCGATCTGAAGAACAAGTTTTCGATGGACCAGGTCCGCGAAATGTTCGAGGTGATGCGCAAGCTGCTCCGAGTTCGCGACGTGGTCCTCCGCGTGAACCGAGCCTACATCCGCAGTGCTGCCCAAGCCGATGCCTACCGCACCGAACCGCCCTTCAAGTTGCAAGGAAGCTATCGCAACATGAACCGGATCGCCGAACGTGTGGCGGCGGTTATGAACGAAGCAGAACTGCAATCGCTGATCGTCAGCACTTACGAGCAAGACGCGCAAACGCTCACGACCGACAACGAGGCCAACGTTCTGAAATTCAAGGAACTCATGGGGATCCTCAACCCCGAAGAGAAAGAACGCTGGGATGCGATCAAGTACGCGTACGTCGAAAGTGTCCGGATGTCGGGGCTCGACAGCGACGACCAGGCAGGTCAGTTGATGCGTCAGCTCGGTTCGATGCGCGATGGGCTCGAATCGATCCGCCAAGTCATCTCCAAGGCGATCGCGGCCTCGGGCGACGGTTCCGAAGAACGGATGGACGCCCGCATCGATCTGCTTCGGCACAGCCTTGCCGCATCCGCCGCGCAACTCTCGGAATCGTTCGAGAGCACCGCCCAGGAACTGCAAAAGGTCACGCATCAGCAGGCCCAGAATCCACCTGAGCAGCGCGTCCTCGTCCAACACAAAGTGCCGCGAGTCCTGGCCGACCTGGTCAAAGGCCAATTCCATTTGATGCAGGAATGGCTGCGTCCGATCCTCACCGAATCAATCGACAATGGTCAAGATCTCGAACGGCTGAACTCGCAACTGCAAGCCATGCTCGAAAGCTACCAGGAAGTGGAACGGTCCTTCGCCGCATCGAGAGAAAGCAAGAAATAGGATCGAAGATGGAGTCAGGCGAGCTTGCCGACTCTTGCCGTCATCTCGCCGTAGAGCGGATCGGGCAACGGCCCCGCCTCGGCAGCCGCAACGTTTTCACGCAAGTGCTCCGCGTTGCAGGTACCCACGATCGTGGTGTGGCAGTGAGGATGGGCCAGCGTGTACCGCAGAATCAATTCGGCACGGGACATCTCAGCCGGAAGCACTTCGTCGAGCCCCGCTTGGTTCCAAACGTCATTGAGCGCCGTCCGCTGAATCTCCGCATCGGGCCCCCCTTGCGCGATCCCGCCACGAATGATGACACCGGCTCCAGATTCACCAGCCCTCGTGATCAAATCGTGATGCTGGCGGGAAAGGCAGCTGTACGGAATTTGAAAGGTATCAAACACGTCCAGATC